>NZ_JAMXXZ010000003.1:0-212925 GCF_024129285.1 Acinetobacter sp. S4397-1 | reverse complement strand
AACTCATTGAGATGTGTCATAGTATTCGTCGTTAGAAAACAATTATTATGACATTATTTCAATGAGTTATCTATTTTTGTCGTGTACAGAGGATTTTTATTTAAAAAAATTCTACTCTGAATTCAATAATAATTAGGCAATATATTAATTTAAAGTTGGGTTTTAGTGGATATAACAATAAGGGCAACCAGAAGTAGGGTACTTAGGACGCATAAAAGGCTTTTTTGACATGGTGGATAATCGAAATGATTATGTTCAAACGTATTTACATTACGCTCAAATTGCGAACACGCTTCGCCACAGTCGATATTTTTTACTCAGCATCCTGATTATTTGTCTTTATATTTTCAGCATTTACCAGATTTACTACCACCCTTCTCATGTATACTTTAACCAGTGGTTTATTTTTACAGAAATTACCGTCAGCCTCTGCTGGCTGACCAGTACGCTCTATTTTAAACCTGGACAGTATCAGCTTAAAGTTGCCCATCGCTGGCTGCAAATTCAGAGCCTGTTTGTTGGCCTGTGTATTGCGCTGGGTATTTTTATTATTTATTACTATCTGCCAACCGCGAACCCAAATTTCAGTACAATTGAAGCACTTACCCTGTCTACTTTACTGCTGATTGTCACTCAGACCTTTGGACTGACTTATCTGACCCAGAAAATCAGCTATTTCTTACTGACGTTCATCCCCTGTCTGATCCCCTTCTTTGCCTCCCAGTTTTTGCACACTGCATCAGAGAACCCTTTCTTGGGTCTGGCTTTAAACTTTGTCATGATTGTGATCCTGCTCTGTGCCACAAGCAGCTATCGTATTCAACGACACGCTTCCTGTCTGTCTGCGGAAAATCATTTACTGGTTGAGCAAGCCAAACAACAGGTAGACTGGACCGATGAGCTGTGTCAGCAATTACAAAAAGAAGTCAACAAATCCAAAGATATTGAACAGCAGCTCCAGCTCATCAATCAGCTACTTGAACAAAAAGTGCGTGAACGTACCTATGATATTGAGCAGATTAATCTTGACCTGAAAAATCAGCAGCAGAATCTGGAGCTGGCACATAATATTGCCGGACTGCGACCATGGGATTGGGATATTGCCAACCGGAAAATCACCCTGGTTAACCATAAGAATGAAAAAATCCTGAGAGGCTCCAAAGAACATAATATTTATTTAAAGCAACTGATCCACCCGGATGATCTTAAATCTTTTAAATCGGCTATCAAGCAGCATCTACGCGGGCAGGTTGACCGTTATGATGTGACTTACCGGATTCAGCTATCACCAGGGGTTTGGAATTGGGTGCATGATGTTGGTCGTGTAATTAGCAGCGACCCAGTCAGCCATAAACCGCTGAGAATGGTCGGTATTCGTCGTGACATTCAGCAGGAACGCACATCTCAGGAACGTTTAAAACTGGTTGCGAGTGTGATGGAACAGGCCGCCGAAGGGATTTTTATTCTGGATCAGGAACTCAATTATATTGATGTCAATCCCCACTATGAATATCTGACCGGCTTTAATCGTAATCAATTAATTGGACAATCCCTTTTTGATATTATTGCCCCTTCTAAAATCGGGCAACGGCCCAGCATGCGGGCGACCATCATCAAAAAAGTTAAAGACACCGGCTCTTATGATGGGGAAATTCATGCAAAATTTCGATCAGGTAAAAAACTGACTTTGTGGCTCCATATTAATGCCACCACTGATGAAAAGGACCGTATTACCCATTATATCGGTATTGTTTCGGATCTGACCGAGCGCAAGCTGCAGGAACAACGTCTGTCCTATCTTGAAAACTATGACGCTCTGACCGACTTACCCAACCGTTTTTACTATAATTATCAGCTACATCAATATCTGGTTTCACAAAAAGATTCCATTCAGAAAATTGCCGTCATTCGACTCAATATTGATCGCTTCCGCCCGTTAAATGAATATCTTTCCAATAATGGTGGGGATGAACTGTTACGCCAGGTGGCACAGCGTCTGCGCATCACCAATGCTGAAGCCCTGTTTGTTGCCCATCTGAATGGAGATGATTTTGCGATTCTATATGAAATATCGCATATTCGGCCCTCGGTGCAGGAGCATTGCCAGTGCATCGTTGAAGCCTTTAAAGCGCCTTTTCATATTTATGGACAGGATTATGTGATTACCCTGTCGATGGGGATTGCATTTTATCCTGACCATGGCCGTCAGCTGGATTATCTGAATAACTGTGCCGAACAGGCTTTGAGTGAGGCCAAAGATCTGGGAGGCAATACCATTCGTTTCTATTCCAGCAAAAATACTGCACTCCTCGAGCAAGGGATTTTTATTGAACGCGATCTGCGCAAAGCACTGCATAATAATGAACTGGTGGTGTACTATCAGCCCAAAATTCACTTCCGCAACCAGAAAATTTATGGCTTTGAGGCTTTGGTGCGCTGGAACCATCCTGAAAAAGGCATTATTCCACCCGGTCTGTTTGTTCCACTGGCTGAACAGACCAGCTTGATTTCAGATATTGGCCGCCTAGTGATTCAGCAAACAGCACAGCAAATTAAAAAGTGGAATGAACTGGGTTTTAATAATATTTGTGTCTCAGTCAATATCGTGGCACAGCAGTTACGTCGCGGTCAGCTCCTGAATGATCTGGATCATGCCATTGCAGAAAACCAGATTTCTGGCAGCAGCCTAGAACTTGAGATTACCGAATCGTCCCTGATTGAAAATTCTGAGGCAATTAAAGTGCTGCTAGATCAAATCAAGCAGCGCCAGATTAATATTTCTCTAGATGACTTCGGTACCGGCTATTCGTCTTTGTCCTATCTTGCCGACTTTCCTATTGACATCTTAAAAATTGATCGAAGTTTTGTCTCTAAAATTGGAGAAACCAAACAGGAAGCGCTGGTAAGTGCCATAGTTGCGATGGGCAAAGCAATGGGAATGATTGTGGTTGCTGAAGGTGTCGAAACTCGGGAGCAATTTGACTATTTATTTGATTTAAATTGTGATATTGCCCAAGGCTATTTATTTTCCAAACCTTTGCCAGAGCAGGAAGCGACTGCCTATTTGGAGCAAAACCGCAACTTTGCTTCTTATACCCTGCACGTCTAAGTTCATAGCCCTGTTCAATAATTTTGTTTGAAAAACGGGCGGCTTTGACTGGGCTAAGCGCCTAACAAATGGTATATTCGAAGCCATAAATCTAATTTATTTACCCGGATGCCGGGTAATCTTTACAACGATCGAGATACAGATGGACGAACAATCTTTAAAGCAACAGGCTCTTTACTATCACGAATTTCCTACTCCGGGAAAAATCAGCGTTACACCAAGCAAACAATTGGTCAACCAACGTGACTTAGCCCTTGCTTATTCGCCTGGCGTAGCGGCTCCATGTCTTGAGATTGAGCGTGATCCTTCAACAGCTGCCCTCTATACCGCACGTGGCAACCTGGTGGCTGTCGTCACTAACGGTACTGCAGTACTGGGTCTGGGAAATATTGGCCCGCTTGCATCTAAGCCGGTGATGGAAGGTAAAGGCGTACTGTTCAAAAAATTTGCTGGCGTTGACGTATTCGATATTGAAATTGCAGAAAATGATCCGGACAAGATTGTTGATATTGTTGCTGCTCTGGAACCCACCTTTGGTGGCATCAACCTTGAAGATATCAAGGCTCCAGAATGTTTCTATATTGAACAGAAACTGCGTGAGCGCATGAATATTCCTGTATTCCATGATGACCAGCACGGGACCTCTATCATTGTAGGTTCTGCCCTGTTAAATGCGCTGAAGCTCAACGGTAAAAAAATTGATGAGATCAAGATTATTGCTTCAGGTGCGGGTGCTGCTGCGCTGTCTTGTCTGAATCTGCTGTGTGCACTGGGTGCTAAAAAAGAAAATATCATTGTAGCGGACTCACGTGGCCTGTTAACGTCTAAACGTGAAGGTCTGGACGAGTCTAAAAAAGCCTATGTACGAGATATTGAAGAGACTCAGATCGGTGAAGTGATTGCGGGTGCAGATATGTTCCTCGGTCTGTCTGCGGCAGGTATTCTGACCAAAGAAATGGTTAAAACCATGGCTAGAGATCCGATCATTTTTGCCTTGGCAAACCCAAATCCGGAAATTCTGCCTGAACATGCCCATGAAGTTCGTGATGACGTGATTATGGCAACTGGCCGTTCTGACTATCCGAACCAGGTGAATAACGCCCTGTGCTTCCCTTATATCTTCCGTGGTGCGCTTGATGTAGGTGCGACAACGATTAATGAAGAAATGAAAATTGCCTGTGTACATGCAATTGCACGCATGGCGCATATCGAAGCTGATGCCTCGACTTATGGTGAAAAATCGGCATCTTTCGGCCGTGACTACCTGATTCCGGGTCCACTGGATCAACGTCTGATTCTGGAAATTGCTCCGGCAGTTGCCCAGGCTGCTATGGATTCTGGCGTAGCAACTCGTCCAATCCAGGACTTCGCAGCTTATCGTCAGCGCTTATCTGAGTTCGTCTATAATTCTGCCTTCATGATGAAGCCTATCTTTGAACAGGCAAAATCTGACCCGAAACGCATTGCCTATGCCGAAGGTGAAGATCTGCGCGTACTTCGTGCGGCACAAATTGCAGTCGATGAAGGTCTAGCCAAACCGATTCTGGTCGGCCGTCCGGCAGTGATTGAAGCCAATATCAAGAAACTGGGTTTGCGTCTTGAAGACGGCGCGAACATCACGATTGTCGATCAGGAGAAAAACCCGGATTACCAGAAGTTTGCGGATGACTATTACACCATCATGCAACGCAAGGGCGTTACGCCTGAGTATGCTCAGCGTGAAGCACGCCGCCGCTCTACCCTGATTGCTGCAATGCTGGTCAAACATGGTCTTGCCGATGGCATGTTATGTGGTACTTACTCCAGCTATGACATTCACCTGGACTTTGTCAGCAACGTCATTGGCAAGAAAGACGGTCACAATACCTTCTTCACGCTGAATGCCTTGATGCTGGAAGATCGGAACCTGTTTATTGCAGATACCTATGTCAACACCAACCCAACCGCTGAACAACTGGCAGAAATGACCATTCTGGCTGCTGAAGAAGTTCGCCGTTTTGGTATGACTCCACGCATTGCCCTGCTTTCACATTCGAGCTTCGGTTCCCATCAGGATGATGTCAGCGCGCAAAAAATGCGTCGTGTATTTGAACTCCTGTCTGAAATTGCACCAGAACTTGAAGTTGAAGGTGAAATGCACGGTGATGCAGCCCTGGATGAAAATATCCGTCAGTTTGCTTTCCCGAACTCACGCTTCAAGGGTTCTGCCAACCTGCTGATCATGCCAAATCTGGATGCGGCTAATATTTCATTTAACCTGTTAAAAGCAACATCAGGAAATAATGTAACAATTGGTCCAATTCTACTAGGTGCAGCCAAACCGGTACATATCCTGACCCCAACCGCAACTACTCGCCGTTTAGTGAACATGACAGCATTGACTGTGGCTGAAATCCAGGAAGTTGAAAAAAACGTCCTATAAGAACTATACGCATTCGCGTCACTTCTTAACTTGAGAAAACCTCTATTCTGTAGCATGATGCTGTTAAGAATAGAGGTTTTTTCATGCAAGTTTATTTAGTAGGCGGTGCAGTGCGAGATCACTTACTCGGGCATCCCTATCACGAAAAAGATTATGTGGTGGTTGGTACCACGCCTGCACATATGCTGAGCTTAGGCTATCATCCTGTCGGGAAAGATTTTCCTGTTTTTTTACACCCGGAAACCAAAGAAGAATATGCGCTAGCCCGCACCGAACGCAAATCCGGTTCTGGTTATCATGGTTTTGAATTTCACACTGACATCAGTGTAACGCTGGAACAGGACCTGATCCGCCGCGACTTGACCATCAATGCTATGGCCATGGATGAGGCCGGCCAGATTTATGATCCGTATGGCGGTCAGCAAGATTTGGAAAATCGGGTTTTACGTCATGTGTCTGATGCCTTCATTGAAGATCCATTAAGAGTCCTGCGGATTGCCCGTTTTGCTGCACGTTATCATCGTCAGGGTTTTCAGATTGCCGATGAAACCCTGCTACTCATGCAACAATTGACTGAATCAGGTGAACTGGATGCGCTAACCCCGGAACGGGTCTGGAAAGAGACAGCACGTGCCCTGATGGAGCGTGATGCGGATGTTTATTTTGAAGTGTTACGCAGTTGTGGTGCTTTAAAAGTTCTGTTCCCGGAAATTGATGCGTTGTATGGTATTCCGCAACGCCCTGAATATCATCCGGAAATTGATTGCGGTATTCATACCATGATGTCTTTGCAACAGGCTTGCCGTCAGAATTATAGTCTGGATGTACGTTTTGCGGTTCTGGTCCATGATCTGGGTAAAGCGCTGACGCCTGTAGAAGAATTACCCCGACATATCATGCATGAAGAGCGCGGCATTAAACCGGTAACGGCATTATGTGAACGGCTCAAAGTACCGACTTATACCAAGCAGCTGGCGTTGGCGGTATGTAAGGAGCATCTAAAATGCCATCAGGCTTTTAATCTAAAGCCCGGTACTTTATGGCGTTTATTGCAGCGGCTGGATGTATTACGTCGTCCTGAGCGTGTCGAAGCGTTTATACAAGCCTGTGAATGTGATTCGCGTGGCCGCTTGGGTCTGGAAGACCGGCCTTATCCGCAGGCACAATATGTGCTAGAAGCCATGCAGCTGGTACGAAATATTAAAGCTCAAGACCTACCCTCCGATATTCAGGGACCGGACATTGGGGAGATGCTGATTGAGCGGCGTATTCAGGCACTGGGAGTATTAAAAGAACAATATCAACAGACTATTGATATTGATTAAAAAAGCACCCTTGGGTGCTTTTTATTGTTTAATGCCTACACCTAAGCTTCTTGTCTCCAAGAAAGCTTAAACAAGATTTAAGCCTGGATCAGGAAATATCTGCTGGAAAAGCAATCACCTGCTCTAGCTTCATCTGCCGGGTTGCAACCATTAGCAGACGATCCAGCCCCAAGGCAATGCCGGAACATTCCGGCATCTTGGGCAATGCTGCCAGCAGATATTCATCGATTGGCATCACATGCAAACCGAGTGCTACTCGTTCGGCATTATCCGCTTCAAAACGAGAGCGCAAAACCTCGGCATCTATTAGCTCGTCATAAGCATTCGCCAGTTCCAGCCCTTCAATATACAGCTCGAAACGTGCAGCAACCAGTTCACCGTCTTCGTCAAGTGTGGTTTTAGCCAGTGAGGCCAACTCAGGCGGGAAATCTGTCAGAAATACAGCAGTATCAAAACCCAGGCTTGGCTCTACCATATGTGAAAATAATAGATCAATATAGCCCAAGCGGTCATCACCCAAGTCCAGATTCAGTCCTACCCTGCGGCAGCAATCCTGCAATTGTTGCACAGTCGCCTGTAAGGGATTTAAATCCAGACGATCCATAAAGGCATGTTTATAACTCAGGACCGTTGGCCGTACTTCACCAAAGCGTGCTTTGAGGACGACATTTAGCAGCTCAGTCACTTCAAACATTAACTCTTTCAGACTGAAACCCGGACGGTACCACTCCAGCATACTAAACTCACTGTTGTGTTTACGGCCATGTTCATCATCACGGAAAACTTTACAAATCTGGTAAATCGGCCCGCTTCCACTGGCCAATAAACGCTTCATGGCAAATTCAGGGGAGGTTTGCAAATAATGGGTACTCAGCTTGCCCATGACATGGCGCTGTGCCTGAATAGATGCTAAATGTACATCGGTCACACCAGCCTGTGACAAGACAGGTGTTTCAACTTCCAGCACCTCACGTTCAGCAAAAAACTGGCGGATTTGAGTATACATTCTGGCGCGCGCTTGAATACTTTCCAGATCGCAAGTCGGTTGATAGGACACGGACTGGCTCATGCTTGTGGCCCTCCATGGGCTGCCCATTCCCGGCGTAGCGGATAGGTTTTACGTAAATGGTCAAATGCCTGCTGCTCAACCTTGCCGTCTTTTAGACAGGCACGCAGACTGGCATCATCACGGGCAATGTCGTAGATTTGAGACAGATGCTGTTGTAGCGACATTTTCAAATTCTGGTTTTGGAAAAACGGCTCACAGACAGGCAACTGGGTTTCAAACTGTTTATGCCTGTCAAAGCCAAACGTCTGGCAAAACGCGTCATAAATTATTTGTGTACCACGTGCCTTGCCTTCCAGACTATAACCGGCAATATGGGGCGTCACCAAAGTCAGCAGATCAAGCAGCTGTCCAGAAATTTCCGGTTCGTGTTCAAAAACATCCAGCACCACTTTTCTTCCAGTCTTCTGAATATCCTGAATCAGGGCCTGCTCTTCAATCACCGGACCGCGTGCGGAATTAATCAGGAGGGTGTCAGGCTGCATGTGCGCCAAGCTAACCGCGTTAATCAGATGATAGGTCGGGTACTGGCCAGTTTTGGTGAGCGGTACATGTAGCGAGACTGCATGCGCTTGCTTAAGTAGTTCCGTCCACTCCACTTGCTGAACCTGTTCCTGCTGTACATAGGGATCATAGGCAATTACCTTCCAGTCCAGCAGTTTTGCCAGAGTGGCCAGACGCGAACCGACATTGCCAAGGCCGACAATACCCAAAGTAAATTGCTGACCAGCATTGAGTAGATCTGGCTGCACATGCAATAAAGCCGTAATCACATATTCAGCCACAGCCTGCGCATTACAACCCGGTGCATTGGCCCAGCTGATCTGCTTATTTTCCAGCGCTGCAATATCCAGATGATCCGTGCCAATCGTGGCACTACCCACAAATTTAAGCCGGCTGCCCTGTAACAGGGTTGCATTCACCTGGGTCACGGAACGAACCAGTAAAGCATCCGCATCTTTAACATTCTGTGCAGACAGGCTGCGTCCTGCGCGATGTTGAATGTCACCAAATTCGGCAAAGAAATAGTCGGTAAATGCCAGATTTTCATCTGCAACAATTTTCATAATCTGTTCCAATGACTGCATCTGCGTATCATACCGCGTCCACCGGCATGTGACTATTTTCTCTTAGAACCACTCTCTAGCAAAAATACCAATATAAAAAGCCGAAGTAGAGATTCACTTCGGCAAAGGCGTGTCATGAAAGCAATATCAAGGCGCTGGTTTCAGGCCACCGTCTCATCGGCAAGAGAGTGAATCGAGCCATCAATAATGCCTTTGGCCTGCAATGCAGCCAATTGTTCCGGAGTTTTGAAGCGGGATAAGATAAAGCCGGTATGTTGGCCCAGTTGTGGCGGTGCATGCCGATACTCTACCGGGGTTTCAGACAGCTTGATCGGCGAAGCAATCACTTGGAAGCGATCATTCAATGGATGTGGCACATCGACCACCATACCGCGATGCTGGACTTGTGGTTCAGCCAATGCCTCTTCAATCGAGTTAATCACCCCGACCGGCACTTTGACAGCATGAATCGCATCAACCCAGTCTTTGGCATTTTTTCTGAGAAAATATTCAGATAATAATGCAATCAATTCATCCCGATGTTTTACCCGATCCTGATTACGCTGGAACTTGCTGTCTTGTAGTAGCTCCGGCAAATCAATGGCCATACATAAATCTTTAAATTGCTTGTCATTACCACAGGCAATAATAAATTCCTTATCTTTTGCTTTAAAAGTCTGATAAGGCACAATATTTGGATGATGATTTCCCATCCGAACTGGCGAGATACCCGAGCTTAAATAGTTCATGCCCTGATTGGCAAGTGCTGCGACCTGCACATCGAGGAGCGACATATCAATATACTGGCCGCGTCCGCTCTGTTGACATGACCATAGGGCGGCCTGTATGGCAATGGTTGCATATAAGCCGGTCTGGATATCGACTACTGCCACGCCGACCTTCTGTGCGCCTCCACCTGGTCTATCATCACTTTCACCGGTAATACTCATCAGGCCCGACATGCCCTGAATGATGAAATCATAGCCGGGTTCTTCGGCACGTGGCCCATCCTGACCAAACCCAGTAATCGAACAATACACCAGCTTCGGATTTAGTGCGCTTAAACTGGCATAGTCCAGGCCATATTTTGCCAGTGAACCTGCCTTATAGTTTTCAATCACCACATCTGCCGTTTTGGCAATTTCCCGGATCAGTTCCTGACCTTCGGCACTCGCAATATCGACTGCAACCGAATATTTATTGCGGTTGGCACACTGGAAATATCCGGACTCGCGTGTGGCATTGCCCTCCTGATCCGGCATCCAGGGCGGTCCCCACATCCGGGTATCATCCCCGACATGTGGCCTTTCAATCTTGATGACTTCAGCGCCCAGATCAGCCAGAATCTGTCCGCACCAAGGTCCTGCCAGCACGCGACTCAAGTCTAAAACACGAATTCCCTGTAAAGCTCCCATATCTTTCTTCCTTTTTAAGGGGGATGGACCTTACTGCTCCATCCTGATCATTTTTATTTCAGGTTTTATTTCACAGCAGCTGGTCGGTCCGACACTACCGTCTTCTTAGCTTTAGCTTCTTCATCTGCTGGAACCACCAGATTGGCTTGCGGGTCATATTGACGCTCACGAATAAAGAGTCCAGGAATTACCCCAGCAATAAAGTAGGCGGCACCCATCACAATAAAGGCCAGGGTGAATGAACCGCCCGCAGCAATAATTCCAATCGTTGCAGGGGCAATAGCTGCGCCCAAGCGTCCCATATTGTAGGCACCGCCAATCGCAGTTCCCCGCACATCAGTAGAAAAGGTTTCCGCCATATACGTTGCATTCACGCCATATGGAATGCCATATAAGAAGCCAAATGTGACCAGTAAGTAGGCAATATTGGTCGGGCTGTTATAGAAAATGATAATCGGTAAAAAGGCAGCTGTACTGACCGTACCAAATACAAAAGTGATCCGGCGGCCAAATTTATCTGCCAGATAGCCTGCTAAAATCTTGCCCAGGATCATGGCCGTATATGCACCTACCATATAACCGGTCAATGCCTTGAAGTTCATATTGAGTTCGGTTTCAAGATAAGTAGGCATCCAGTTATTTACGCCATAATAGCCAAACTGTAAAAATGCCGCAGTGGTCATCCACAGCAAAAACATTTTACGGTGCTGCTGGTGGCCAAAAATACGCTTATAAATACTTTCCGCTGGCTGTTGCGCAACAGGTAGCGTCGGCTCAGCTTCAGCTTTTATATGACGATTTTGCAATTGCTTGATTTTTTCTTCCTGCCAAGATGCCGGTTCTGGCACAAAGCGCATAAAAATCAAGGCAAAGGCCGCAGGAATAATAGTTACATAAAACAGCATGCGCCAGCCATAATCAGGGATGATGGCTCCGGCCATTAAAGTGGCGACAATATAGCCAATCGTCTGTCCAGTTTGTAGCGTCCCTAAGACTGTGGTCCGGTATTTGGTCGGTACATATTCAGCCATTAACGTATTACAGGCCATGTAGAGTGAACCGAGTCCAAAAGCACCGATAAAACGTAAAATCATGAACTGCTCATAACTTTGGGTAAAGCCCAAAATACAGGTCATGATCGAGAAAAACACCACAGACCAGGCAATGGTTTTTACCCGTCCGAACTTGTCACAGGCCCATCCACCCGTAATGCCACCCAGCGCCATCCCTGCCAAAGAAGCACTTCCTAGCATGCCAGCCTGAAAAGAAGTCAGGCTAAACTCTGCTTTCAAACTGGTCAGACTGAACGACAACAGCATGATATCCACGCCGTCAATCACCAGTGAAATAAAAGCAAAAATAAAGGCCAGTTTCCAGGTATGTGCTGTAATACGATGCAGAGTGCCTACATTCGAGGGCAACTTCAGCGCTGCGACCGCAGACGTATGATTAATCTCATTCTTCATTCCATTTACCTCATTTTCCCAAATGAGCCATCGACAGTTCCAGTCCTCTACCTTTGCTTGCCTGTTCTTTATTATTTTTATTCCGATATTTTTTAGACACAGGCTTGCATAAGCATCGATTGACAAGAATGTTTTACGATGAATCCTTTATTGACGTTTTGATTAATTTTTTAAGATAAGTATCCTGCAGGATGCTCAAGTATGAACATCCTCAGATCAATAAGAAAAGTTTGATTTAATTAATTGCAGAATGCGGCAATGCCTGTTTGGGCACGACCCAAAATCAAGGCATGTACATCATGTGTGCCTTCATAGGTATTCACCACTTCAAGGTTCACCAAATGACGGGCGACGCCAAACTCATCAGAAATGCCGTTCCCACCCAGCATGTCACGTGCAAGACGTGCAATATCCAAGGCTTTACCGCAGTTATTACGTTTGATCAGTGAAGTCCCTTCCACTGAAGCAATGCCTTCATCTTTCATTCGGCCAAAACGTAAAGCCACTTGCAGGCCCAATGCAATTTCAGTTTGCATGTCCGCCAGTTTCTTCTGGATCAACTGATTGGCAGCCAGTGGACGGCCAAACTGTTTACGGTCCATGGTGTACTGATGGGCGGTATGCCAGCAAAATTCAGCTGCGCCCATTGCACCCCAGGCAATACCATAGCGTGCACTGTTCAGGCAGGTAAATGGACCACGTAAGCCGCGAATTTCCGGAAATGCATTTTCTTCTGGCACAAAGACATTATCCATCACGATTTCACCGGTAATCGAAGCACGCAGACCGACTTTGCCGTGAATCGCCGGTGCAGACAGCCCTTCCCAGCCTCTTTCCAGAATAAAGCCGCGAATATCACCGATATTACCCTCTGCTGAGACTTCTTTGGCCCAGACCACAAATACATCGGCAATCGGACTGTTGGTAATCCACATTTTTGTACCTGTCAGACGGTAACCACCCTCGACTTTCTTGGCACGTGTGATCATGCTACCTGGATCAGAACCATGATCCGGCTCGGTCAGACCAAAACAGCCAATGTATTCACCCGAAGCCAGTTTCGGTAAATATTTCTGTTTCTGCGCTTCAGAACCAAACTCATTGATCGGCACCATCACCAGAGAACTTTGTACGCTGGCCATGGAACGGTAACCCGAATCCACCCGCTCCACTTCACGGGCAATCAGGCCATAGCTGACATAATTTAAACCCGCACCGCCATATTGTTCAGGAATGGTGGGACCCAACAGACCAAGCTCGCCCATCTCACGAAAAATAGCCGGATCGGTTTTTTCATGACGGAACTGCTCGAGCACACGCGGCATCAGCTTGTCTTGACAATAAGCCTGTGCGCTGTCACGAATCATGCGTTCTTCTTCAGTCAACTGCTGTTCCAGTAAAAATGGATCCTGCCAGTTGAAGTATGATTTGCTTGCTTTTTTAGTATCGACCATTTGATTCATAATGTCCTCTGCCAATCCTTCGTTGATATTATCTTGTTTTATCCTTAAGACTGACTTTATGCATGAATCGCCACTCCTTCAACCAATTAATTTGCATGCAGTTATGCGTTTTACGCATAACTTATCTAGATACTTCTTCTTAAAAAGAAATTCAACCCGGTATTGTCTATTTTTCACACTAAAGCCCTATACTTCGATAACATGGACATACTGTTTATTAATATCTGATTATTTTTTTACTGAGTGTCAAGGATGACCAGATGCGCCGAAAAATCCCCTCCCTGCAAGCCCTTATCTGTTTTGAGTCTGCTGCACGCCACGCCAGCTATACCTATGCAGCACAGGAGCTGTTTCTGACACAAAGCGCTGTTTCTCGCCAGCTCCAGCAGCTAGAGGGCTATCTGGGGACAGCACTATTTACCCGAACACGACATGGCGTAGAGTTAACCAATGCCGGACAGCAATACCTTAAAAGTATCGGCCCGCATCTAAAAGGGCTGGAACAGGCTACTGTAGATGTCATTACCCATCAAGGCCGTGGCGGCACCTTAAAACTGGGCGTGGTTCCGACCTTTGCCACCCGCTGGCTCTTACCCAAACTTCAGGGCTTTCATCAGCTTTATCCTGAAATTACGGTGCATCTGGAAACCAGTACCCGGCCTTTTTTATTTCAGGAACATATTTTTGATGCGGCGATTTATGCAGGTACACCGCAGCAGCTGGAACAATGGCCTGGAACCTATAGTCATTTTTTAATGCATGAAGATGTGGTCGCGGTTTGCGCACCCAGCCTGATCCGGCAGTATTTTCCGGATGCCAGCATGATCAACTCTTATAGTTTTGATCTGAGTGCGGAGCAGCTGATTCGACTACCTTTACTCCAACAGACCACCCGGCCAAATATCTGGGAAGACTGGTTTAAACTGCATCAGATTCAACATGCCAATCCTTTTCAAGGCCAGCGTCATGAGCTGTTTTCCATGCTGGCAGTCGCGGCAACACATGCTATGGGCATGGCCTTAATTCCGCAAATGCTGATTGAAAAAGAATTAAATAAACAGGAATTGGTATTGGTATCGACAAAGACACTCGCAAAGCAACGGGCTTATTATCTGGTGCATTCCGGTCAGGAAAGTTCCCCCCTGATTGAAAAGTTTGCCAGCTGGTTGCAGCAGGAAATCCAAAACCCCACTTCTATTGCGAATATCTGAATATTTACTCTTTAGCCATAAAAAAAACCCCAATCATTGACTGGGGTTTTGAATCTGGCGGAAGCGGTGAGATTCGAACTCACGGAGGACTCACACCCTCGTCGGTTTTCAAGACCGGTGCATTAAACCACTCTGCCACGCTTCCATGGCCGCCATCATATAAATAAATTGCCGAATTAGCAATAAAATTTAGTAAAACTTGTGTAAAAACCGGTTTATTCAGCTAAAAATCAGCCGGAAAGAATAAGTTAACAAAGATAAAAACTCAGTAGGACGAAACAATAAATAAAGTCAGCAGCAACGAATCAATTGGCGCTTTGAGATGCCGTATTTCTCTTCGTCTATATCCCTTCATTCCTGCGACAGGAATTTAAGCAGCCATAAAAAAACCCAGCCTGTAGACTGGGTTTTTGAATTTGGCGGAAGCGGTGAGATTCGAACTCACGGAGGACTCACACCCTCGTCGGTTTTCAAGACCGGTGCATTAAACCGCTCTGCCACGCTTCCATGGCCGTCATCATATAAATAAAAATCGCCCTTGGCAAATATTTTTATAATTTCCCTGCATCAACTGAACAAAATAAAATCAATTCTATTAATTTGCTGAATTTTCTGGCTTTTCATAATCAATCGAGTTGATATACCAAAGCTTCTTACCTGACGGTGTAATGACCTCGATTTCATCATCCACCTGCTTGCCCAACAAGGCACGTGCCATCGGAGACTCAATCGAAATATGCTGCGGATGATGATCATAAATTTCATCGACCCCGACGATCCGCAAATTCTTTTGTTCACCCTGTTCATTTTCAATTTCAACCCAGGCTCCAAAATAGACTTTTCCTTCTTGTTCAGCTGAAAAATCAATAATCTTTAGCTCTTCTAAACGCTTACCCAGATAACGCACTCGACGGTCAATCTTGCGTAACAACTGCTTGTTGTACTGGTAATCGGCGTTCTCTGAACGGTCGCCCAGACTGGCTGCCCAGTTTACCTTTTTGGTAATTTCCGGACGTTCTTCATGCCACAGATTCTTAAGTTCTGCCACTAATTTATCGTGTCCGCCACGGGTGATCAGGTTTGATTTCATTGCGCTTAACTAAGTTAATTTGCTCATTATTGATGACTCATCAGCTTATTTTATTCACCATTTTAGGGCAAGCTTAATTTTAAAAAAAATTCCCTAATAAATTTAAATACTTAAATTACATTTCAAAAATAAATCACCTACAAAATTTGACAATCATTTTTTACATCATTACTATGCACCCATCTTTTGAAATTGATCACTTTTCACTCTATGTAGTTTTTCTACACAATCTTTTGTAATTCTCTTGTCATTCTGAATGACGTCATGACTGCCCAACCCTTATTGAATTTATCAAACTTTTAAAAGTTTCAGGCTGTGTTACCTGTAATTTTTAGGGCATAAATTACTAGTAGCGGAGACAACATGCACAGTAGTTCAACCACTGGGTCTACGAGGCTTTGCCTAAGATCTTTTATTTCTTCTCTCCCCGTTAAAGCACTTGTATTAAGCACTGTATTTATTCCTTTTCACAGCCTGAATGCAAGCAACACTGCCTTGCAGTATGACCAAGTAGTCAACAGTCAACAGCTGACCGTCGTCGCGGTCAAAAATCCGAGTACCGTCTTTCAGGATGGTGAACATCTGCATGGGTTTGGTTATGACCTGGTGCGTAGCTATGCCAACAACCTGAATGTCAAGCTGGACTTTAAAATTGTTCCTGACAATGCCACTGCCCTGTTATGGGTGGCTAAAGGAAAAGCCAATCTGGCGATGACCACATCAGATATACAGGCTATTGAAAAGCAACGCTTAACTGGGTTCTCTGCGACCTGTGGAGATCAGTATAGCCTGTCCAGCAACGGCCTGAATACCAATCTGAATCTGGTCTTTAAATCGGCGAATGATCCACTCAGCCAAACAGCGAGCGCTTTTGTCTGTCGCGGCAAACAAAGTGGTGCCATTAAACAGCTGGCTTCTTTTTATAACCGCAATGTGGTACAGCAAGAGTCCTGGAATACCATTCAGCGTGATTTAAGCAATCGCCTGCCCATCTACCAGGCCAGCTTTAAGCAGACAGCCAAACAATATGACCTGGACTGGCATTTACTGGCAGCCATTGGTTATCAGGAATCCTATCTTAAACCGAACTCAGTTTCACCAACAGGTGTACGCGGCCTGATGATGCTGACCAATAGTACAGCCAAAGCAATGGGCGTCAGCAACCGCACCGATCCACTGCAAAGCATCCAGGGTGGTGCCAAGTACTATGACCAGATGCTGGATCGCTACGAGCATATTCCTTATCCAGACCGCAACTGGTTTGCGCTGGTGGCATATAATATGGGTCCAGGTGCCGTCAATCAGCTGCAAAAGCGGATTCAGGCCCAAGGCAAGAATCCAAATAACTGGGTGAACTTATATGCCTATCTGGATCAGCACAAAGCCAATAATGGCCGTTACCGTCAGGCAGTACAATATGTGACGCGTATCCGTGCTTATTTAGAGCATATCAAGACCACGCCACAGCTGGTAAATATCTAAATATCCCGTATTTAAAACTGGCAGACATAAAAAAGCTTACCTTCGGGTAAGCTTTTTTGGTTTATACGAGCGTTCAGCGAGAATTATGCTGTCGTATTTTCAAGCACTTTTTTGAACAGGTCTTTTTGTGCCTGACTTGGTTTTGCAGTTTGCAGCGCCATTAATTGCGACATATCGCCCTGTACTTTAATTTTACCTGTCATGAAGGCTTGCATTGCGGCAGCCATATCAAATTCCAGGAAGACTTTACGTAAGGTCTCTGCATCCATATTTAAGGTTGTTTTCGCATTTGAAGACAGACCTTTTTTGATCACGCCACCATCTAAAGATAATTCAGTATTACCTGTTGTATCGGCAACCACCAAATTAATTGCAAGGTTTGCCAAAGCGGGTGGCAAATCCAGATTACCCGCTTGTGCAGTCAATGTATCTACAGTTGAAAACCAATCATCAGATAAAAAAACAGGCATGATCTTTCCTCAATTTATTTGTTCATTTGTGTCGACTATCCAGACGACATCAGGGTGAGCATTTATGCTAGTGCCTTGTTATAACATGATCATTGTGGCAATGGCTAACAAATTTTGTACGCACCGTTCAATTTTTGTAGTTCTGGTTTTAAGTTATTTTTCAGCAACTCGACTGTTGACTCTTCCCCGAGAGGCAACGACACATATTTTTGAGCTGATCTAAAATATAAGGCAGGAAATTGCATCATTTTCAAGCAATGACATCTAATGCTAGAGCAGCAAAATATACTTTTTCCCTTGCGCTTTCAATAAGGTTGGTTGTTTCTTATATAGTTAGAAGGCATTCATAGTTTATAGCGTCATTCTTTTATAAAGGGTCAACAACGCAGACATCAGCCCCAAAGCTGATGCCTGCTTTTTAGTCTTAGTCTAAGGCAAAGCCAAGGTTGACCATATTGATGCGGCGGTTCTCGCCTTCAACAGCTTCTTCAGTCGAACAGCTGCCTTTAAAATCAAATTCGCGTTGGCTGTCCAGCACTTCAAAATCAAATAGCTCGCGATCTGCCAGCTGAGATGGCGATACGTTTTGCAGGGCACCAAAAATGCTGTGCAGACGTTTAGGATGCGCTTTATCCCAGTCACGCAGCATGTCATTAATAATGGCACGTTGCAGATTGTCCTGCGAACCACACAGGTTGCATGGAATAATCGGGAACTGGCGCATTTCTGCATACTTGATAATGTCTTTTTCTTCCACATAAGCCAGCGGACGAATCAGGATGTTCTTTTTGTCAGAAGACAACAGCTTCGGTGGCATGGCTTTCAGGCTGCCACCATGGAACAGGTTCAGGAAGAAAGTCGCCAGAATATCATCACGATGATGGCCCAGCGCCACTTTGGTGGCCCCGATTTCCTGAGCAAAGCCATACAGTGAACCACGGCGTAAGCGTGAACAGACTGCACAATAGGTCTTGCCTTCAGGTGTCAGCTTTTTAGTGATGCTATAGGTATCTTTTTCCAGGATGTAATACGGAATGTTATTTTCTTCTAAATAACGTGGCAGGACATCTTCAGGAAAACCTGGCTGTTTCTGGTCCAAATTTACCGCCACCACATCAAAGTTGATCGGTGCAATGCGCTTGAACTGAAGCAGGATATCTAACAAGGTATAACTGTCTTTACCACCAGAAATACACACCATGACCTTATCGCCGTCTTCAATCATCTTGAAGTCGCGAATGGCATGTCCGACCTGGCGGCGAAGCTTCTTCAACAAACGGTAGTAAGCAGAGCTGGTTGGCGGTTCAGGTTTGAAATTAAATCCTTGCTCGGGTTCAACTGGCGAGTACATAGACGAGACTAACCCATAAATAAAAATACCGCGCAATTTTAGCCGATTCAGGTGCATATCGCATCAAAAGAATTTAATTTCCTGCAAATGTTATGCTAGCTTCATGTTGATGCTTTATTTAAATAGCTAGGCCAAAACTTTTGCGTTCATTTTTCCAGCAAAGTGCTTATCTTTTACACTTTTCCACAGTTGTCCACAAAAGCTGTGGATAACTTTGTGGATTGAAAATGACTTGACAACTTGTCCGCCTCCAAATTTAAGGCTTCCCCTCAAATTGATCACTTATTGATCAATTTATTTTTTCATAAAAAACAATGTCTTACCCCTGTCAAGCCTAGGCTTTTAAATTAAATAAAAATTTTTTTTGATGAATAAACTCTCAAACAGATCTTGCATTTACAAACTCGTTTAGAAATAAAGCACAGAATACTGTTCATTCCGTAATTTTTTGTTAAACTCACCCCTGAACTTTACTCGCTTATTATCTGTCAAATATAAACAATGAAAATAAAGCTATCTTGGTTGGGGTGTCATCTGATTAGTGCAGTAGTCTGCCTGCAGAGCAGTCAACTTGCCTCTGCCGGTGAAACGATCTATCAATTGCGTGACAGCAATGGCAGTACCTTATTGACCAATAAAAAGAGCCGGTATAATCATTTACAGGTCGAAAAGAAGACCTATTATCCAGACAGTAATATTCACAGTTATAGTAACTGGGGCAACAGTGAAGCTGCTGTTTTACCAAGCTATAGTAAAAATAAAGATGCCTTTGATGCCATTATCCGTCAGGCAGCACAGACCCATGGTATTTCCGAAGGTCTGATTAAAGCGGTGATGCATACCGAATCCGGTTTTAATGTGCATGCACGTTCTCCGGTTGGAGCACAAGGCCTGATGCAACTGATGCCAGCTACGGCACGCCGCTTTAATGTCAGCAATGCGTATGATCCGCACCAGAATATTATGGCAGGTGCCAAATACCTGGCTTGGCTGATGAAACGTTTTAATGGCAATACCACGCTGGCATTGGCCGGCTATAATGCCGGTGAAGGCAATGTGGCCAAATATAAGGGCGTCCCTCCCTTCCGTGAAACTCAGGACTATGTTCGCCGGGTAACGAGCCGTTATCAGAACTTATATAGTAATGGTGTCCATGTTTCACAGGCCAGTTATTCCGCTTCTGCCGATCAGGGCCGGGTGATTGCCAGTTCAGCCCACTATACTACGCCTGCGACCAATACAGCCCCAATGCAGGCCGCTGCTCAATATCAACGTCAGGTGATTGTGAATGCCGATGGCAGCTATACTGATGCCCCGATAGGCTCTTATGCCACCGCAAATGCTTCAGCAGCAGCAAAAATCTATTTGAGTGATTAATAATAAAGATTTTTTTGCTCGAAAATGGCCTGTCATTCAGGCTAAACTCCTGCTAACTTTTTGTAGCTGATTGCGAATTTTTTCTTGAATTTTTAATAATTCCACCTCATATTGAGTTCAATGATTTTATTTGCTAATCAGATTATTTTTCTATAATAAGAGGATTTCTCAATGATGCGGATTGGTTTGTTCTTGCTAACCAACCTCGCGGTACTGGTTGTAGCTGGCATTATTCTGTCACTCTTCGGTGTCGGTAGTTACCATGGCGCGGGTGGCTTGAATCTAGGCAACCTGTTAGTCATCTGTTTTGTGTTTGGTATGGTAGGTTCCCTAATTTCCCTGTTCATGTCTAAATGGATGGCGAAAAAGACCACAGGTACTGAACTGATTGACCCGAATGCGCCACGTAATCAGGCAGAAGCATGGTTACTTCAAGAAGTTGCGCAACTGTCTCAACGTGCTGGTATTAAAATGCCAGAAGTCGGAATTTTCCCGTCTTATCAGTCGAATGCCTTTGCAACTGGCTGGAACAAGAATGATGCGCTGGTGTCAGTATCGACAGGCTTGCTGGAACGCATGAACAAAGACGAACTACGTGCAGTGCTGGCGCATGAAATCGGTCACGTTGCCAATGGCGATATGGTCACACTTGCGCTCATCCAGGGTGTAGTGAACGCGTTCGTGATGTTCTTTGCCCGTGTGGCAGGTGATTTCATCGACCGTACTTTCTTTGGCCGTGAAGAAGGCGAAGCTCCAGGGATTGGTTATTTTGTCATTACCATCGTTCTGGATATTGTCTTTGGTATTCTGGCTTCTGCCATCGTGTTGTGGTTCTCGCGCTATCGCGAATACCGCGCTGATGAAGCGGGTGCACGTCTTGCAGGCAAGCAGGCCATGATTTCAGCCTTATTACGTTTACAGGCCGAATCAGAAATGCCGGATGCGATGCCAAAAGAGATGAAGGCTTTTGCCATTGCTGAAGGTCAGTCTCAGGGTTTCAGTCTTGCAGCTCTCTTCCAGACGCACCCGACAATTGAACAGCGTGTCGCGGCCCTACAACAGCTTGATTGTCCTTAATCAACCGATTGTTCCTGATTTAAAAAAAGTCTGCATCTGCAGGCTTTTTTTCTGGCGTTCTAAAGTGCGTTGATTCGTATCTTAAAACTTTGGAGTTTAGCTGCTCATCCATTGATACAATACAAAACTCCCCCATCCAATGAGACCCGTCAGCAGAATCAAGGATAAAGCCCCCAGCAGATCAGAAATATGAATCCACACCCAAGCCACCACAGGATTGCGCCAGAACCTAGACTGCTGCTGTTTACGCTCCAGACTTTCATGTAAAAAAGGATGCACCACATGATCGTCGCTAAGGATCTGATATTCCTGCCTGATATGATCATGCACAACATCCAATGCCTTACGGCTAGGGCGTATGAAAATATCAAAGATGGTGCCTACTACCGGAATAAAGCCGACCACGGCATCCAGTACAGCCAGTTTCATGACCGGATTTAACTTGCTGCGCGGCACACCAACCTGTCTGGCTTTATAGATGGCATAACAGGTCAAAACAAATCCGGCTAGATCGCCCGCGACTGGAATGGTACTCAAGGCAGCATCTGCACCTACGCCCTGTTTGGTAAACGGTATGCGTACCACCGAGTCCATCATATTGGCGAATTTGGCTAAATCGCGCTCCAAACGTACGACTTCTTGCCGTGTTAATTTTTTTTCTTTTTCAACCGCAACCATGCTTTAGCCTTGTTCAAACATTTGTGTTATAGCCCTGAGAATAAAGTATAAATTGAAAATATGTATATGTATTTATTGTCTATACTTTTATAGCAATAGCTGTGAAGCGATAAATAAATAAACCAGAACACCTGTCGCATCACAAATAGAGGTCACCAATGGCGCAGAGGCGCTTGCAGGATCAAATCCAAAACGATTTAGCATAAAAGGCAAACTCATTCCAATTAAACAGCCCAAAAGCACAATACCCATCATACTCAGAGCAAGCACTAAAGCGACCATTTCATCACCGCGGTAATATCCCAAAAGTGAAACTGCAAGTGCCATGGTTCCGCCCAGACACAGGGCAACCAAACTTTCACGTCCCAGCAAGTAAAACCAGTCCCTAAAATGTACATCGCCCGTTGCCAATGCACGCACCATCAGCGTTGCAGATTGAGAGCCGGCATTTCCACCACTGCCGACCAATAAGGGCAAAAAGAAAACCAATACAATATTTGCGGCAATAATGTCTTCAAAATGTGCAATGCCAATCCCGGATAACAAACTGCCAAAAACAAGAAATACCAGCCAATACACCCGTTTTTGATAGAGTTGCAATATCGGGGCAGATTTAAGACTCAATTTAGATGATGCATCGACAGCACCAGATTTTAAAAAATCTTCTGTTGCCTCTTCTCTGGCCACATCCATTGCATCATCATATGTCACAATACCCACCATCACACCGGCATGATCTATAATGGGTAATGCCAGTAAGTCATAACGAGCAATGGTTTTGGCTACTTCATTCTGATCGCTGTCAAAATATGCAAAAATAATATCGGTCGCCATTAAATCACTAATATTGCTTTGTTCTTCGGCAAGTATTAATTGTTTGAGCGATAAAACACCCAGCAGCTTTCTTGCTTCATCAAGTACATAGGCCAAATAAATGGTTTCCGAATCGGGTGCCTCATAACGCAACATTTTAATGGCATCTTTTACCGACATATTCGGTTTTAAGGTGGCATATTCGGAGCTCATGATGGCCCCTGCCGTACCTTCTACATAAGAAGAGAGCTGCCGAATATCTTCACGCTCGGCCTGTGCCAATGCAGGCAATAAAGTATTTTGCTGCTCGTGATCTAAACATTTAAATAAATCGACACGCTTGTCTGAAGGCATTTCGCCCATAATTTCAGCCAAGTCTGTTCGCGTTAAACCGTGTGCAAATTTTACTTGTTCTTCGGGTTTGAGATATGAAAATACATAGGCGCGTGCAGGAAGATGCAGTAGCAGCTTTTGACTATTCTCTAAAGGTAATTGTGCCAAAATATCAGCCAAATCTGCGGCTTTAAACGTTTTAACAGAGTCTAATGCCAATGCAATATCTTGCTTGCTTAATGCATCATTTAAAAGATATAAAAAGTTGTTGTAGCTCATGCTCGCCCCCTATTACCCAACCTATGTAATAGGGCCGCAACGGCTCTTATTTTATTTGCCGAATGAACCCACATAATAATGTTGGTAAATATAAATGTTTGAAATTTGGTGTATCTGACAACTGTGCCTGTCCATTTAGGGATTTAATCCTCATCAAACCGCTTATACGGCGCAGCAATACTACGAAAAACTGTTACATTTCTCAACCTTTACAACGAAACCTAAACAATTTAATCACTTATGTTTCTTTTAACAGACTTGGGCTTAAATAGAGTCCGTATCAATACATACATAAATGGGGTAAAGATCAGGACCAGTACCGTGCCGAAGATCACGCCCCCCAGCACACTAACTCCAATTTCCTGACGGCTGACCGCACCAGCACCGAAGGCAAAAACCAATGGCATAATACCGGCACCAAATGCCAGCGAGGTCATCAAAATCGGACGTAAACGCAGGGAGGCTCCTTCTAGGGCAGCCTCGATCACCGTTTTTCCTTTATCCTGAGCCAAAGAAGCAAACTCTACAATCAGGATGGCATTTTTACAGGACAGGCCAATCGTCGTCAGTAATGCAATCTGGAAATAGATATCATTTGGAAAACCGGCCAGAGAGCTGAAAATAATATTCCCCCCAATCCCCAAAGGAATGGCTGACATCACCGCGGTTGGAATACTCCAGCTTTCATATAAAGCAGCCAGACACAGGAAAATAAAGCCAACGGAGACCAGATAAAGCCAGATCGCCTGGTTATTGGACTGTTTTTCTTCAAAAGATAAACCACTCCAGACCACATCCACACCCTCTTGCTGGCCGGCCAGATGCTCTACATCCTGCATGGCTTGACCAGAACTGGCATCTTTGCTGATATCTGCTTCCATTTGCAGTGCAGTATAGCCCATAAAACGGTTGACGACCTCAGGGCCACCACTCCAGCCGACCTTAGAAAAATTACTGAATGGAATCATCTGGTTCTGGTCATTACGTACATGCCATTGTGCCAGATCCTCGGGTTTGGAACGAAACTCTGCCTCGCCCTGCATCATGACCCGCTTGATTCGACCACGATCAATAAAGTCATTAATATAGTTGCCGCCCCAAGCTGCTGAAAGCGTGCTGTTGATTGCTGACTGGCTTAAACCATTGGCCATGGCCTGTTTCTGGTCAATATTGACTTTAAGTTCGGCTTTTTCAGGATTGGAACGCTTATCCAGATTTTCAAAGCTACTATATTGAGTTGCACTAGCCTGCATATTCTGGAACTGCTCTTCCAGATACTGACGGCCATTGCCATTAATATCACGAATCCAGAAATCCAGGCCGTCGGTTTGTCCCAGACCATTCACCGATGCGGGCATACTAATATTGATCTGAGCATTGGGATTATCACGGAAATGTGCCATGGCACGTTCACGAATCGCCTGCGCGGTATTTTCTCCCCCTGAACGGTCATCCCAATGTTTCAAGGCTACAAAACCCGTCGCCAGGTTCTGACCGGTACCTGAAAAGTTACGGCCATAACGTATCATGACCAGATTAATATTGGCTTTTTCCTGTTCCAGAAAATATTGACGTACCTGCTCACCCACTTGAATAGTATTTTTCATAGGGGCACCTTCCTGCAGGCGAATTTGCAGGCTCAAAATTCCCTGATCTTCACTGGGCAGAAAGCTGGTCGGTAAAGCGCGGTAAAATAGAGCAAAAATGCCAATCAACCCGATAAAGAGCACTAGACAGATCGCCTTATGCTGCAAGGTCATGGTGGAAAGATGCACATAACGATCTTTTAAATTGTCGAGTTCCTGGTTAAACCAGCTGGCCCATCTTACAGGTTGAGGATTCGGCTTGAGTATAAGTGCGCAGAGTGCTGGGGTCAGGATGAGCGCCACCATCAGGGAAAGCGACATGGCAGCAACCAACGTAATGGAAAACTGGCGATAGATCACGCCGGTTGATCCCCCAAAGAATGCCATCGGAATAAATACTGCAGTCAACACCAGAGTAATCCCGACCAGGGCACCACTGATTTCCTGCATGGATGCCAAAGCTGCCTCTTTGGCAGATAGCTGCTGCTCGTGCATCAGACGCTCTACATTTTCCACCACGACAATCGCATCATCGACCAGCAGACCAATCGCCAGCACCATCGCAAACAGTGTCAGGGTATTGATGCTCAACCCCAGCGCATATAACACCGCCATCGTTCCCAAAATGACCACAGGCACAGTAATCGCAGGAATTAGGGTTGCCCGCCAGTTCTGCAGGAAAATAAACATGACTATAATCACCAGGATGACTGCTTCGATCAGGGTTTTTACAACCTCCTTAATCGACTCCTGCACAAATGGCGTATTATCCCGGGGATAGGCGATTTTATAGCCTGGGGGTAATTGTGTGGCAATACGGGAAATTTCGGCCTTGATCAGTTGTGAGGTGGCAATGGCATTCGCCCCGGAGGCCAGTGAAATTCCCAGACCAGCCGATGGAAAACCATTATTGGTACTATAAGACTGATAATTTTCAGCTCCCAGTTCTACCCTCGCCACATCTTTTAAATAGATAAAACTGCCATCTTGAGCAGATTTCACAATAATATTTTCAAATTCTTCGACCGTTTTTAAACGGCTGCCGGAGGTGACTTTGGCATTCAGATACTGGTCTTCGACCGTAGGCAGGTCTCCTATCGCCCCGGCAGCCACCTGGGTATTCTGGGCTTCGACTGCTGCCCGTATATCGCTCGGCATCAGGCTATATTGTTTGAGTTTGGCCGGATGTAGCCAAATCCGCATGGCGAACTGTGAACCAAAAACATCCACCTCGCCCACCCCATCAATCCGGGCAATATCCTGCTCCAGATGAGTCATTAAATAGTCCGAAAGTTCGATATTGCTGCTGCGCCCACTTTCGTCATACAGACTGATGACCATATGGGTATCTCCCAGAGACTTAAAGACATTAACTCCCTGACGCTGTACCTCTTCCGGCAAGCGGTTTAAGACCCCGTTGATGGCATTTTGCACCTGCACCTGTGCGGTATCCGGATCTGTCCCATTTTCAAAACTGATGCTGATCCGGCTTCGTCCCGAAGAATCGCTGCTGGAACTAAAGTACAGCAGATGGTCAATCCCTTTGATTTGCTGTTCTAAGACCTGGGTCACGCTCTCCTCCACCGTTTCAGCAGAGGCACCGGTATAGGTAGCCGCCACGGTGATCCGAGGTGGTGCAATATCAGGATAGCGTTCCACAGCTAAATTCATCACCGCAAAAAGCCCGATCGCCATCACGACTATGGCCAATACACCGGCAAAAATAGGACGATGAATAAAAAATTTAGACAACATAAGTCCGGATCACTTCAGATTTGATGAACGATAAGAAGGTGCACAAAATAAACAAGCTTTATGGATATTCAATGACATAGCTAGAGAATGCAAGAATTAAACACAAAAAGCTGTGATAACACCGAATCATGAAGAAATAATGAATACCTGAAAAGCAGGCTGTAAAGAGCATTTTATTTTTTTGTTTGTATTTTTTTGACATAAAAAAACCCTGCATAAGCAGGGTTTTTTTCGAATCAGTTCAGTGCTTATGCAGAGAATTGGTTCATCGTGTTTTTCGCATCGTCACCCGCTTTAAGCGCGTTGTCACCAGCGAAGATTTCTTTGTGGTCATCACCGATGTCAGAACCTGCCATTGCTTGGTGTTTAACACACGCGATACCACCACGGATTTCTTTACGTTGTACGCCAGCAACATAAGCCAACATACCTTCAGAACCGAAGTAACCTTCAGCCAGCTCATGAGTAGAAAGAGCAGCTGTGTGGTAAGTCGGAAGTGTAATCAAGTGATGGAATACACCCGCTTCACGAGAAGCATCTGCCTGGAATGTACGTACTTTCTCATCAGCATCAGCAGCCAATTCAGAGTTGTCGTACTCAGCGCTCATTAACTTAGCACGGTCGTAAGCAGAAACGTCTTTACCTTCAGCAACCCAACGGTCGTAAGCTTGTTGACGGAAGTTTAAAGTCCAGTTGAACGATGGAGAGTTGTTATAAACAAGTTTCGCATTTGGAACAACTTCTTTAACACGGTTAACCATGTGAGCGATTTCTTCAACGTTTGGCGTTGCAGTTTCGATCCACAGAAGGTCAGCACCGTTTTGTAAGCTAGTTACACAGTCAAGTACAACGCGGTCAATTTGAGTGCCTTCACGGAACTGGTACAGACCAGACGCTAGACGCTTAGGACGGTGTAATTTACCATCACGCTTGATCAGGATTTCGTCTTCTTGAGCTTCAGAGATATCAATTTCTTGAGTGTCTAAGTAGCTGATGTATTGAGAAGCAATGTCGCCTGGCTCTTTAACCACTGGGATTTTTTGAGTCAAGTCAGCGCCTTCAGAGTCAGTACGCGCAACGATAATACCATCGTCAAGACCCATTTCCAGGAACGCATAACGTAACGCGTGGATTTTAGCGATGAAGTCTTCGTGTGGAACAGTTACTTTACCAGCTTGGTGACCACATTGTTTCGCGTCAGACACCTGGTTTTCGATTTGAAGTGCACACGCACCCGCTTCGATCATTTTTTTAGCAAGCAAGTAAGTTGCTTCTTCGTTACCGAAACCAGCATCGATGTCCGCAATGATTGGTACAACGTGAGTTTCAAAGTTGTCGATTTGTGCAGTGATTTCAGCAGCTTTAGCTGTATCACCAGCTTCTTGTGCTTTTTTAAGTTCACGGAACAGATCGTTTAATTCTTTTGCGTCAGCTTGACGTAAGAAAGTGTAGATTTCTTCAATTAATGCAGGAACCGAAGTTTTTTCGTGCATAGATTGATCAGGAAGAGGACCGAATTCTGAACGAAGTGCAGCAACCATCCAACCAGAAAGGTAGATATAACGCTTAGAAGTTGTACCGAAGTATTTCTTGTTCGCGATCATTTTTTGTTGTGCGATGAAACCATGCCAGCAACCCAGAGACTGAGTGTATTTGCTAGGATCAGCATCATATTCAGCCATATCACGACGCATAATCGCCGCTGTATATTTAGCAATGTCTAAACCAGTTTTGAAACGGTTTTGCATTTGCATACGCGCAGCATCTTCAGGACTGATGTCTGCCCAAGTATTACCGAATTTCGCTTTTAATTCGCGGATTGCATCAATCGCTGTTTGGTATGTAGTCATGATCTTTTCCTGTAATAATATTAGGATTTTTCTACAACAAGTAGCAAAAATCGTACCCTCAACAACCTGTTTAGATTTTCGCCGCCCCGTTGGGATAGCTAAAGATTAGTGGGCTTGTCAAAATTAATCCAATATTCTCCCAGAATCTTCACTATTTATTTAAAAAATATATAGATAAAAGTCTAAAGATAATTCAGTAGACTAGACACAAGACATTGTTTTTAAATGTTTTTAATATACAAGAATTTGCTTACAAATTACCCAACATGTTTAAATTTTATTCATGCGACTTAAGTCGGACTTGGAAATTTTAGGTAATATAAATGGCAAATTCCGCCATTTTCGGGAATTTGAACTGTCCTATTCGGGTTTTTACCGCTGTTATTTTTTATACAGCCGACAGATTGATTGAGCCACCTCAGACTTGATGCTACGGGTTTTGAGACTAAAAGTGTGCAACATACCTGACTTTGTTCTAGACTATACTCCATTCAGTTTCTTGCCACTTTGAGCACTATAAAATTAAAAAATGTGCCGAAAAAGCATGGATAAAATTTCAGCAAATTTAGCTTGATTTGTTAAAATCAGCTGGGCTTTTTTTCGTCAATTCCACACACAAGCCCCGGTTGTTATGGCATAATCAACATAATTTCATGATTTTATTTTCGGTATTTATTTTATGAATCTGGAGCGGGTCGATCTTAATTTATTAATTTATCTTGATGTACTTTTACGTGAAAAAAATGTGACTCGGGCTGCCGAACAACTGGGGGTCACCCAGCCAGCAATGAGTAATATTTTACGTCGTTTACGCAATTTATTTAATGATCCCCTGCTGATTCGCTCGTCTGAAGGCATGACCCCGACCGAACGGGCGCTGGAATTACAGCCACGCATTCGCGATGCGCTGGCGGATTTATCGATGATTCTGGAGCCACGTACCGAGTTCCGTCCTTATACATCAAATCGCGTATTCCGGATTATGACCTCAGACTACGCAGAAGCTACACTGGTTCCACGTTTAGTCAAAGCCTTGCGTTCAGAAGCACCCAATGTGGTTCTCGACTTTTTAACCCCAAGTGATGTGTCTTACCGCGATATGGAACAGGGTAAGGTCGATCTGGCCATTAACCGTTTCAATGAAATCCCGCAAAGTTTTCACCAAGTGCTGGTTTGGCGTGACAGTTTTTCCTGTCTGCTGAACAACAAACACCCGGCCGCCAGCAATTTAAATCTAAAAAGCTATCTGGATGCCCAACATATCTGGGTGTCTAAAACAGGGATGGGGGTTGGCTTTGGGGTTAACCCAGAGAAACAGGCCGGATTGGGCTGGATTGATCAGGCGCTGGAACGGATTGGCCAGAAACGTAAGATTTCCGTATTTACCCGCCATTATCAGATGCCAGCACTTTTGGCCTCGAATGTCGATTTGATCGCCACCTTGCCTAGCCGGATTGCACGCTTGCAAGCCAAAAATCAAAACTTGCAGATTAAAGATCCGCCCTTTTATATTCCAGAGTTTGAGTTGAAAATGGCATGGTGCCCTCTATTGCATCATCATCCAGCCCATCGCTGGTTACGTCAGCTCATTCTGTATGTGGCACGTCAAATGATTGAAGAAGAAAACCGCGAGTTTATGCTGAATAATTCGCAATTTTCACATTATTAAATTGAATAGCATCTAAATTCTTCTTTTTTAAGCTTATACTGTAAGGACTTGAGAGTTGCTGTTTACCTCTCAAGTCTTTTTTGTGTTAAAAATATTCCAATATAATATTAATCCACAGGTGAATTTGTGAGCCTCTTTCAAAACATCGTGGTTATCCTGATACTGATCGCGGGGGCTGGTTTTTTATCTTTAACAGAAATCGCGCTCGCCGGTGCCCGCAAAGTCAAACTGAAAATTTTGGCCGAAGCAGGAGATAATCGCGCTCAAAAAGTTTTAGATTTACAAGGAAATTCTGCTGACTTTTTTGCCGCTTCTCAAATCGGTTTAAATGCGGTTGCTATTCTCGGCGGTATTTTGGGGGAAGGTGCTTTCCGCCCTTATATCATTGAGTTTATTGCACGTTTTTATCAAGGTCCCTGGGCAGAAACCATTGCTTTCTCGCTGTCATTTACTATCGTCACCTCGCTTTTTATTTTATTTGCCGACCTGATGCCCAAACGTCTGGCGATGATTGCGCCTGAAAAAATTGCCGTTTCGGTCATTAACCCGATTCAGGTCTTTATCCTGGTCTGTAAACCGCTTGCCTGGTTTATCAATGTCATTGCTAACATGCTGTTTCGCCTGTTTAAGGTCAATACTGTGCGCGATGACAATATTACCTTTGATGATATTTCAGCGGTAATGGATGCAGGTGCACAAGCTGGCGTCTTACAGAAGCAGGAACATCATTTCATTGAAAATGTGTTTGAGCTTGAAGAACGTAACGTGCCTTCAAGTATGACCACGCGTGAAAATGTGGTGTATTTCACCTTAAACGAAACTGAGGACAGTATCCGCCAAAAGCTGGCTGAATATCCTTATTCCAAGTTTCTGGTCTGTAATGAACATATCGATGAAGTAATTGGTTATGTAGATGCCAAAGATATTTTGGTGCGGATTTTAAATAACCAAAAAATCAACCAGCTGAATGAATCCACGATTCGTAATGTATTGACTATTCCAGATACATTGACCCTGTCTGAACTGCTGGACCGTTTTCGTTCTACCAAAGAAAAATTTGCTGTGGTCATCAATGAATATGCCTTGGTGGTCGGCGTGATTACCCTGTCCGATGTCATGATTACCGTGATGGGAGACTGGGTCACTCCTCTGGAAGGCGACCAGCAGATTATCAAGCGTGATAGTAATTCCTGGCTGATTGATGGCAGTACGCCTATTGAAGACATGAAACATGCGCTGGAAATCAATGAAATGCCGGATCAGGACAACTATGAGACTCTGGCCGGTTTTATGATGTTTAAGTTGCGTAAGATTCCTCGTCCTGCCGATGTCGTCCTGCATGCTGGTTATAAGTTTGAAGTGGTAGATGTTGACCATTTTAAAATTGACCAGCTTTTGGTGACCCGTATGTTAGAAATTAAAGATGAATCCCCACAGGCATCAGAGTAATCTGATTCCTGTCACTTCAAATACAAAAATAATCAGCGTATAAAATGAATTTTATTGCCCTTCTGGCCTGTCTGGCTTTTTATTCCGCCCTTTATCTTTTATATTTCTTTTTTGCCAAACAGCAGAATCCTTTATTGCTGTTGGCTGCCATTGGCATGCTGTGCATGACCGTACTTATGACTCCCTATCCTTTTGAGAAAAGACGGCATGGTTTTGATGCCACCCTCAACTTTGGCAACTATCTTTATTGGCCGCTTTATAGCTGGTGGCGAGTATTTACTTTCCCAATCCGCTGGCTCTTGTCTTTGTTTTTTCATGATTAAAAAAAGCACCGCTCTTGGTGCTTTAATCAGGGTCTATTGCCATTGCATAAATGGATTGCGCTATAAGAGCTAAAACTGAGCAGATGATGCATGAAATGAGGAAAACAGCGAGACTATTGCCAAGTTTTATAACGAAATCTGAGAAGTTTTAGCTCCATGCGCAAGAACAAAGCATAGATGAAGTGTTAACACCCCCAAATCTATCAGGCTTTAAACTTTAGTCAGTAAAACATCTAACACGGCCTGATAGTGAATCTGAATATCGTCTTGCAAAATCTTATAGGCATTATCGTACTGTACCATTGGCCAGCCTTCTTTCCAGAACGGAAAAATATTATGCAGGTCATGTGTGACAATAGCATCTTCACGGGCAATCGCCTGTGCGATCTGGGCCAGTACAAAAGCGGTTTCTGCGCCATCAATTGCCAGATAATCAATGCCGCGTGCTTTTAAAATGCGGATACGGTCTTTCTTATAGCGAATCTTTTTAATCTGAGCTTCATTTAAGTGCAAGGCCAGTGCAACGGCTTCCACGAATTTCGCTTCAAATGACTGATGCAGGGCGACCAATGCCTGTTTGTGCGCTTCCTGACGACCCGCTTTACCACCCTGACGAATGACTTCTAATGCTTCAGTATCGAGTTCATCATTCTTCATACTTTGAAGAATGTCTAGAATTTCGATGTCGCTTAAAGCCTCAGGAGATTGATCAGTCATACACTGTCCTTAAAAATAATCTTTAATTGACTATTTTCGCACAAATCACGACTAAAAAACTAAAATCTTGTACTGTCAGTGCCGATAAGTCTAAAAATTTTGTTGAGCCTATCATTCTTGGACAGATCCTCTATAGTAGGGCCAGTCTCTTCCGCAATTCTGGTTTCATAATGCGCACCGAACAGGTCAGTCTTCTGTTACAGCAACTGCAATTGCTTTATCCCGCTGCCTTTAAAAGAAATTATCTGTTCTATAGCCAACTGAAGACACACGGTATACTGCTAGAAGATCGCAAGGCAATAATTTCCTGGATTCTGGCCGGCATGATTTTTATACCGGTCTGCCTGTTGTTACGGGATTTTTTGCAGCTCTCATTTCCAAAACTGTCTGCCTTTCAGACGCAAAGCATAGCTATCTTGATAATCCTGCTCTTTCTGATGCTGGTGGTGCCTTTCATCCTCAAGCAGGTCAAACATTCTTCTTATTCTCTTTATCATGTCTTGCGCTATGCTCCACTCAAATTGACAGTGGTCATTATTTTAGAAGGTTTAAATCTGCTGCTTCTGGAAAATGAATGGGTCATGTGGGGCTTGTTCTTTTTTGGTCTAAGCGTTGGATTTGTGCGTATTTATAGAGAAAACCTGTTTCGTAGCAGTACCCAAAACCATGAATATTATCAATTGCAACAACTCCGCCGCGCGTGTTTCTGGGCTTATCGTCAAACCGTTGCCCTGCGCCTGCAATTAATTTTTTCTGCTAAAGATCACCCACAATATAAACAACGCAAACAGCAGCTCGAGCGCTATGCCGAGCTTTATACCCGTTTGCTCAAGTCTGAATATGAGTACTGCAAAACGCTTAAATATCTCGATATAGAGACCTATCTAAATGAGCGGCACTAAGCCTGATCTTCTCCAGTCGTTTTAAATCAGCTTTTTACAAGGCCAAGCTTCAGTGATGGAATTTATGCGGGTCCATGAGAGATGATTCACATCTTAAGTCGCAAAACTGATTGAAAATAAAGCATTCGTAGAGAAATTTGCTTGCCAAGCTTTATTTCGTCCTCTATGATTGCGCACATGCCCGAGTGGTGAAATCGGTAGACACAGGGGATTTAAAATCCCCCGCCCACAAAGCGTGCCAGTTCGAGTCTGGCCTCGGGCACCATTTTAATTCTGGTTAAAATGGTGCAATGAAAAATCCAGCATTAAGCTGGTTTTTTTGTGCCTGAATTTTCTTTGCCCCCCCGAAATCTTCATGTCAGAATTAAAATCATTCAATTTCGCCAGATTACAATTACAGCATCCCGATGCTTTTTTTCTGAAACTGCATTACAGTCGCTTTAAGTTTAGTACGCTACAAAAAATCCAGTTTGTGATTGCCCTTAATCTGCTATCGCTGCTGATTTGTCTGCTTTGCAGTCTGGGTTCAATTGCTTTGGAATATTATTTCTTTCATGAAGCCCAAGCAGCCTTTAACATGAGTTTGATGCTGCTCATTACGCTATTTTATCCTTATATGGCCTATATCCAGTATCAGGCCAAGTTCAGTTCCAAAGTCTATGCCGCACATCTACAGCACTGTCTGTATCTGCACATTCCAATCTTCTTGGGTCTTCTACTTAACCTTTATCTGATTCATTCGGACTGGCTGGTTATCCTGAGTATGCTGCTGGTTTCGGTTTTATTAGGTGGAGCTGCTATTTTAGAGCCGTTTTTTAAGCCTAATACAAGCGTTCTGGATCAGGTTCGACTGCAAAAACTTCGCCAGCTCGCCTTCTGGGCCTATCGGCAATCGCGTTCTCAGTCTCCACAATATGTCCCCGATCAGCCTGATCTGCCCGCCTATTATAAAAGCCTTCATATACGCTGCATGCAGGAAGAACAGCAACTTCTTCAGCGTATCCGCTTCACCAGCTTTAAAGACTATTTTAAGAACACATAAAAAAGCCCTGTATTTACAGGGCTTGAAATGATTGGGTGTTACCATTCACGGTTAGCGACCAGCTCCTCCACCTCGAGATCAAACAGACCCAGCTCCTGTACCACCATCATCATGGCTTCTGCAATATAATCTGCAGCCGTACCATCCAGAGAAGAATCCAGATCTTCAAATTGCGGCTTCATGGCATTAATTTCAGCAACCGCAAGATGTGCAAGCGGATACACCTCTTGCTCAGTCAAACCGGACTTTGACACTTTTTCAGCGAAACGCTCAATGTGCTGCTTAACTTCAGCAACCAGAATATCGGGATAATATTCATCATCGAACATAGGGAGAAGTAAATCTGCAAACATTACAGGTACTCTAAAAGATGATAGTCAAATAAGCGTGCTATATAACACATTGCTGATCAAAAGCCAAACAGCACGCTGTTGCCACCTGTCTTCCAGTTATTAAATTGCCTGCTGCATCGCCTGCCAGACCTTGATTGCATCTACGGTGGCTTTTACATCATGGACACGTACCATGCAGGCCCCTTGCTGGATACTGAGTAAATGTGCGGTTGCCGAGCCTACTGCGCGCTGCTCTGGGTCTGTAGCGTCCAATACCGCTCCAATAAAACGTTTACGTGATAATGCCGATAAAATCGGATAGCCCATCTCAGTCAGTTTATAAAACTCTTGAAGTAATTTCAGATTTTGCTGGGCATTTTTAGCAAAGCCAAAGCCTGGATCAATCATGATATGTTCAGGCCTAACTCCCGCGTCCAGAGCATCCTGAACCCGCTGGCCCAGTTCACGCATGACGTCCTTAGTGACATCCTGATATTGATCTAGATTGTTCATGGTGGTCGGCTCACCACGCATGTGCATGACAATCACGGGGATATTCAACTCTGCCGCAGTTGCTAATGCCAGCGGACGAGTCAGCGCACGTACATCATTCCAGATATGTGCGCCTGCTTTGACCGCAGCCTTAATCACTTCTGGCTCTGAAGTATCAATGGAGATAATCACATCATGTTTGGCCAGTGCCTCAACCACCGGCACCACTCGACGGATTTCTTCTTCTACTGTGACTACAGATGCACCGGGACGGGTAGATTCCCCACCAATATCAATAACTGTTGCACCTTCTGCTAGCATAGCCAGTGCCCGCACGAGTGCAGCATCTTTAGAGTTGTGTCGTCCGCCATCGCTAAAGGAATCTGGAGTCACATTTAAAATCCCCATTACCTGCGGCTGAGACAAATCCAGGGTTAAACGACCAAAATTCCAGATTTGTGGACGTAGCGGCTTCAGCTGCATGTGTAATCTCCATGATAAATTTGCGACTTATTGTCCATGTTCTATCAGACAACGCAAGCTGTGTTCTGCCTGGCCTGTAAAAGAATCAGGCATGATGTTCTAAAAACTGCTCTAGTTTGGCTTTTACCTCGAACCATTCGTTCTGAAGAATACTAAACATCACCGTATCACGAATGGTCTTGCCATCTTTTCTTAGGGTATGACAGCGTAGGGCACCCTCTTGTCTAGCACCTAAAACCTGAATTGCTGCCTGACTCCACAAGTTCAGATGATCAGTTCTAAACGCAACCACTTGAGCCTGTAAGATTTCAAAGGCATGTTTCAGCAATAAGTATTTGCAGGCTGGATTGACATGAGTATCCTGAAATCTTTGTGCATACCAAGTATAGCCAATCTCAAGTCTAGGAATTTCTGGCTTAATATCATGATCACTGATTGAACCAATGGCTCGATTGCTCTGCTCATCAATCACTGCAAAAGCTAGACCTTCATCCCTCGCCTGCTGCACTAAAGCTTTCTCAATATAGACTTCAACTGTTTCTGGATAAGGTGCAGAGGCATAAAAAACCTCTCTCAATTTATCATCAGCACAGGCAAGTTTCAGATTCTCCATATGCGCTCGATAAAGGCTCTAATCGTACTCCGTATCCACTGGAGACTAATAAATTCGTGTTGATTTTATAGCTCTTTTATTTTTATAAGCTCCGCAATTTAACCTACTTTGCAGCAATTTTTATAGTTATAAAAAAACCACCCGAAGGTGGTTTTAATTTTTCACTTAGTTCGCTGGTAATGGCGGAGGAGTCATCGGACCATCGTTCGGTGTTACATCAATTACAGGGTTTTCTGCAACATACACCTTCGGTGGTTGAGGCTCACGACCTTCCATGATGTCTCGAATCTGTTCACGATCAATCGTTTCCCATTCCAGCAGGGCTTTCACCATTGCATGTGCGATATCTTTGTTATTTTCAAGGATATCTCGTGCAACCTTGTATTGCTCATCAATGATGCGGCGAACTTCAGTATCCACCTGTTGCTGGGTAGCTTCAGAAATCGTACGACTACCAATACTGCCCATGAAAGATTGCTGTGAATCATCTTCATAGACCATGACGCCCAATTTGTCAGACATCCCGTATTTGGTCACCATTGCACGTGCCATTTTAGTTGCACGTTCAAAGTCATTCGATGCACCTGTTGACATCTGGTTAATAAAGACTTCTTCTGCAATACGGCCACCAAACAGGATTGAAAGCTCATTCAGCATCTTGTCTTTATAATGACTGGTCTGGTCGTGTTCAGGCAACTGCCAGGTCACACCTAACGCCCAGCCACGCGGCATGATCGTTACCTTATGCACCGGGTCTGTACCTGGAAGCATTTCAGCCACAATCGCATGACCAGCTTCATGATAAGCCGTTGCACGACGCTCTTCCTCACGAAGTACCATCGATTTACGCTCAGGCCCCATATACAACTTGTCTTTGGCATCTTCAAAGTCATGCATGTCGACCGTGTTTTTGTTACGGCGTGCGGCAAATAATGCTGCTTCGTTTACCAGGTTGGCCAGCTGTGCACCAGAGAAGCCCGGTGTACCACGCGCCAGCACTTTGACATCGACCCCTGTGGTAGAAGGCAGTTTTTTCAGGTGAACATTTAAAATTTGTTCACGACCTTTAATGTCTGGCAGGCCAACCATCACTTGACGGTCAAAACGGCCCGGACGCAGTAAAGCTTTATCCAGCACGTCTGCACGGTTCGTTGCAGCAATCACGATAATGCCTTCATTACCTTCGAAACCATCCATCTCAACCAGCATCTGGTTCAGGGTCTGTTCACGTTCATCGTGACCGCCACCCGTACCTGAACCACGGTGACGACCGACTGCATCAATCTCATCAATGAAAATAATACATGGCGCATGACGTTTTGCCTGTTCGAACATGTCACGCACACGAGATGCACCCACACCGACAAACATTTCAACGAAGTCAGAACCTGAAATACTAAAGAATGGAACTTTGGCTTCACCAGCAATTGCTTTGGCCAGCAGGGTTTTACCTGTACCCGGAGGACCGACCATCAATACGCCTTTGGGAATGGTCGCACCAAGACGTTTGAACTTTGCAGGATCTTTAAGAAAATCAACAATTTCAACTACTTCTTGCTTGGCTTCATCACAACCAGCCACATCAGAAAAGGTCACTTTGATCTGGTCTTCAGAAAGCATTTTCGCTTTAGATTTACCAAAGCTCATCGGGCCATTCTTGCCACCTGCGCCACCACCCATGTTGCGCATAAAGAACATGAATAACAGAATGATCAAAAGCACAGGGAAACTTGCAATTAGCAATTGCATGAGCAGACCTTGGCGCTGAGGTGCTTCACCTTCAACCACCACATTATTCTTAATCAGGCTTGGCATCAGTTCAGGATCCTGAACTGCCGGACGAATACTTTCAAACTCTGAACCGTTTGATTTTTCGCCACGAATCCTTTCGCCGTCAATTGTAACTTGTTTAATTTGGCCAGCATTGACCGCGGCAACGAACTCTGAATAGTTCATTGTAGTCGGTTGATTGCGGTCACTGACGTTGCTGAAGATGAGCACCAGCACACCCAGTATCACGAGCCACAATACGGCATTCTTAAAAAGATCGCTCAAAGCTTTATTTCCCATTCCAATCTAATTTGATCTTGCCCTCAAGGGGTGACCTTAATCAATATGCTGCAAATCGTTTTGCAATAATGTAAAAATGTACAAAATGCACAATTTTTAACGCCTTGGCAAGTAAACTTTATTTTAAAGCTTTCTTGCGACCCTGTCCCACCAGAAAGACTTCTTTAGAACGGGCACGTGATGCAGCAGGTTTAACCGTCTTCAATACATCAAAACTGTTCACGACTTCTTTACGGAATTCATCAAAGCCGGAACCCTGGAATACCTTGACGATAAACTGCCCTTTCGGTCCCAAGACTCTATTGGCAAAATCCAAAGCAAGTTCACATAAATAGATTTGACGCGGTTGATCTACAGCCTTATTACCTGATGTATTGGGGGCCATATCCGAAATTACAACGTCTACTGTGCGTCCGTTTAAAATATTTAACAATTTATCGAATACTTCTTGCTCACGGAAATCGCCTTGCAAGAAGGTCACATCGGGAAGCGCGTCCATTTCCAGAATATCCGATGCAATCACCAGACCTTTATCACCCACCAGTTTACCGGCGATTTGCGACCAGCTTCCGGGTGCAGCCCCCAAATCCACTACTGTCATGCCAGGTTTGATGATGTTGTATTTTTCCTGAATCTCAAGCAGCTTGTATGCAGCACGAGCACGATAACCTTCTTTTTGTGCTTTCTTCACATAAAAGTCATCTAGATGCTCTCTCATCCACGCACGACTACTTTTGGATAACTTCTGATTGGTAATGCGTGTTGCCATAACTCTCTAAATAAAAAAAACTTCCAATTTGGGATTGTACGTGAAAAACACAGTTTTTGCAGTATACATGTGTATCTAAATCTCAGTTTAGCTGCCGAAATACCAGCCTCTTGTCCTTGATAATTTCCTTAGAATTTACAGCGTTTATTCTTTGCTTTTGTTATACTCAGTCGTTTTAAAATTCAGGTTATCTCTCATGGCATCTTTATCTATTCAGGAACGTAAGCGTTTGCGTCAAATCGGACATGCATTAAACCCGGTCGTTATGCTGGGCGACAAGGGCTTGTCTGAATCTGTGGTTGAAGAGCTGAACCGCGCCCTTAATGATCATGAACTGATTAAGGTTAAAGTGGTTGCAGAAGACCGTGAAGCGCGTGCTGCAATGATTGTCGAGTTGGTCGATGTTACGAGTGCTGAATTGGTACAAACCATTGGTAAAATTGCCCTAATTTACAGAAAATCGCCAAAACAAAACCAGAAACTGTCGAATCTTGTCCGTTTTGCTCATCTGTCTAACTAAGCACAACATCTATTATGGCGAGTTATGAACTAAGCGCTTTTGATCGCCGTTTTCAGGCTATCTCTCTGGTGGGAGCTATTGAACCGCAAAACCCATGTAGCTTGAATGTGGGTTTCTGGTTGCGTGATCCAAATCAGTATGTATTGTGGCCAGATTTAGTGGCAGCCCATCCACGTCAGGATTTCTTATGGGAGCAGACCTGCTTTGAAATTTTTATCGGGGTTCGGGGTGAGGATTTCTATCGTGAAATTAACCTCTCTCCTTCTCAAGCCTGGCAGGCCTATCAATTTGAAGAATATCGCTATCCAGAGGACATGCCTCCTCAAGCAGCAAATGATATTGAGTTAAATCAGCTCAAGCGTACTCATTATGGCCTGAATGTCAGTCTGGATCTGACCGACTTTATGTCCAGCCATGAATTAAAGTGGTCTGACCTCTTTATTGGCCTGTCTGCTGTGCTTAGCACCACTCAAGGCACACAGTTCTATGCCATGCAGCACAGTAGTCCGCAAGCGGATTTCCATAATAAACGTGACTGGTTGCACGTATTTTAATGCCAACGGCGTCAGTTCAAAAAGTCAGATCAATGTGAGGCCTTCAGTCTCACATTTTTTTGATGATTAGCCCTATAAAAATTTATTTAAATGATAATTTTTTAAAATTAAGTTATTGAAGCGTTTCTGAAATATCTGAAATTTACTGTTTTGCAGAAAAAAGAGGTTTTGTTATTTCGAATCCTTTTAGAAAAAAACAAAAAAATTAAAAGGATAATAAAGCAATATGATTAGTTATGTTTTCATAAAGCCTTGACCGAAATGTAAAGGAGAACACTGAAATGCTCTCCCTTAATCTTATTAGATGATGCTTGCCTTATCGCTCAACTTCCCAGCCCCGACTTTTTATCAGACTCTTCAGTTTTCAATTCCGGTTGTGCTGGTTCTGCGATCTTATTTTCTTTAATCACCAGTTTTACTTTCTTCAGGACTTCAATTGTACTGTCTTTAGAGCGTTTCAAGGTGCCCGTTAAAAGCTCTTTATGTTTGCTGGAAATCTGCGTGACATCCTGTTTAAACTCTTTACCCAGACTGGATAAGTCTTCAAGTACCGCAGTAAATTCGATCTTGATAAAGTTCTTCAGTTCTTTTTGTGAGCCAAACCATTGCTCCTTTATGCTATCAACACGCTGAAGCACATCCTGACTAAATTGACGTAACTGTTCCTGAACCGTATCGCTTAACTGCTTCGCTTCAACTTCCAGCTTTTCTTTACTTTGCCCGATACTTTCAAGCGCCTGTTCCTTGGCTTCCACTGTGGCCTTTTCCAGTTGCTCTGCAGTTGCAGCAACGACTTTGTTTAACGGCTTCTTGGAATTGGTGGTTTTGGATGCTGTAGTCATGAATCTTGTTCCTGTTTTTATTATGACCCGGCAATATTATGTGGATTTGATCAAACTTAGAATCTGATTTGTCAGACAATGCCAACTCGCTTACATTTTTCTAACACTGTCAAAAAACAGACTTCATAATAAAAAGCAAGGGATTTATCTTACACTTTCGTACCAAAGCTATTGGACTTGGAAACTGTTTCTGCGTATAATGCCGTGTTAAGTTCAAGCGAGCAGACATAGGGAGGGTGGGTTTTAAAGCAGCCTTCCTTTTTTTTCGTCTTCTCGCTTTTTTACAGCCTAAATTTCAGGAGCTTTGGTTTGAGCACCCCAGCAATTTTAGCCCTAGCCGACGGTACTATCTTTAAAGGTACCTCAATCGGTGCATCGGGTAGTACGACTGGCGAAGTCGTTTTCAACACTGCCATGACTGGCTATCAAGAAATTTTGACTGACCCGAGTTATGCACAGCAGCTTGTCACCCTAACTTACCCACATATTGGTAATACAGGCTGTAATGATGAAGACACTGAGTCAGGTCGAATTCATAAAGTATGGGCCAACGGATTGATCATTCGTGACTTGCCTTTATTGCATAGTAACTTCCGTGCAGAGCAATCACTTGGTGATTATCTAAAACAACACAACATTGTAGCTATCGCAGACATCGATACACGTAAATTGACACGTATTCTGCGCTCTAAAGGCACACAAAGTGGCTGTATCCTTGCTGGCGAAAATATCACTGAAGAAGAAGCATTAGAAAAAGCACGTGCTTTTGGTGGTTTAACTGGTTTAGACCTTGCAAAAGAATGCTGTGACCCTGAAGGGTTTGAGTGGACTGAAGGCTCTTGGGAGCTGGGTAAAGGCTTCTCTCAACCAGAACTTAAATTCCATGTTGTTGCATACGATTACGGTGTCAAAACCAACATCCTACGTATGCTTGCAGACCACGGTTGTAAATTGACTGTAGTTCCTGCACAAACTCCTGCAGAAAAAGTCCTTGCTCTGAATCCAGATGGCGTATTCCTGTCAAACGGCCCTGGCGATCCGGCAGCATGTGACTATGCAATTGAAGCTGTAAAAACAATTGTAGAAGATGCGCGCAACATTCCGGTATTTGGAATTTGTTTAGGCCACCAGATTCTTGCGCTTGCCTCAGGTGCTAAAACGGTGAAAATGCCTCACGGTCACCACGGTGCCAACCATCCTGTACAAAATCTTGAAGATGGTACAGTGATGATTACTTCACAGAACCACGGCTTCGCGGTAGATGGCGAAAGCTTGCCGGCCAACCTTAAAGCAACGCACAAATCTTTGTTCGATCAAACCCTGCAAGGGATTCATCGTACAGACAAACCTGCGTTCAGCTTCCAGGGGCACCCTGAAGCAAGCTCTGGTCCGCATGACAGCGCGCCATTGTTCGACCATTTCATCGAACTTATCGAAGCATCTAAGAAGTAATTAAGGAGCAAATAATGCCAAAACGTACGGATATTAAAAGCATCTTAATTATTGGTGCTGGTCCTATTGTTATCGGTCAAGCCTGTGAGTTTGACTATTCAGGTGCTCAAGCATGTAAAGCGCTGCGTGAAGAAGGTTACCGTGTTATTTTGGTTAACTCGAACCCTGCGACTATTATGACTGACCCAGCAATGGCGGATGCAACCTATATCGAGCCAATTACTTGGCAAACGGTTGCAGCCATCATTGAAAAAGAACGTCCAGATGCAGTCCTGCCTACCATGGGTGGTCAAACTGCATTGAACTGCGCACTTGCACTGGATGCCAACGGTATTTTAGAAAAATACAATGTTGAACTGATCGGTGCGAGCAAAGAAGCCATTGAAAAAGCCGAAGACCGCAAACTCTTCGACCAGGCAATGCGCAAAATCGGTCTTGAGTGTCCAAAAGCGGCCATTGCTGAATCAATGGAAGAAGCGCTGGAAATTCAAGCACGTTTCGGTTTCCCTGTCATTATCCGTCCATCTTTCACCATGGGTGGTTCAGGCGGTGGTATTGCGTATAACCGTGAAGAATTCCTTGAAATCTGTGAACGTGGTTTCGATCTTTCTCCAACCAAACAGTTATTGATTGATGAATCTTTAATTGGCTGGAAAGAATACGAAATGGAAGTTGTTCGTGACAAAAACGACAACTGTATCATCGTTTGTTCGATTGAAAACTTTGACCCAATGGGTGTACACACCGGTGACTCCATCACTGTTGCACCTGCGCAAACATTGACTGACAAAGAATACCAATTGATGCGTAATGCATCTTTAGCGGTTCTTCGCGAAATCGGTGTAGAAACTGGTGGTTCTAACGTTCAGTTCGGGATCAACCCCGAAGATGGCCGTATGGTGATCATCGAGATGAACCCGCGCGTATCACGCTCATCTGCCCTTGCCTCTAAAGCCACTGGTTTCCCGATTGCGAAAATTGCAGCGAAACTGGCTGTGGGTTATACCCTGGATGAACTGAAAAATGACATCACCGGCGGTACAACTCCTGCGTCATTCGAGCCTTCAATTGACTACGTGGTTACCAAAGTTCCACGTTTCAACTTCGAGAAATTCCCACAAGCTGATGCAACGCTGACCACCCAGATGAAGTCGGTGGGTGAAGTGATGGCAATCGGCCGTAACTTCCAGGAATCTGTGAACAAAGCGCTTCGCGGTCTTGAAGTAGGTTCATGTGGTTTTGACGAACAAATTGCCCTGGGCATTGAAGGCGCACGCGAGAAGATTCTGCAGGAACTTAAAGTGCCGGGTCCAGAGCGTATCTGGTATGTGGCTGATGCGTTCCGTCATGGCTTTAGCTTAGATGATATCTTTGAAGCCACCAAGATTGACCGCTGGTTCCTGATCCAGATTGAAGACATCGTTAAGACTGAAAATGAAATCAAAACTTTAGGTTTTGGCGATTTGAATGCAGACAACATCCGTTCGTTCAAACGCAAAGGTTTATCTGACCTGCGCATCGCGAACCTGATGGGTATTTCACAAAAACAATTCCGTAAGCACCGCTGGAACCTGGGTGTAACGCCAGTTTACAAACGTGTCGATACTTGTGCAGCAGAGTTTGAATCTGATACAGCGTACATGTATTCAACTTACGATGAAGAGTGTGAATCAAATCCATCAAGCAAAGACAAGATCATGGTGATTGGTGGCGGTCCGAACCGTATTGGTCAAGGGATCGAGTTCGATTATTGCTGTGTACACGCGGCGCTTGCCATGCGTGAAGACGGCTATGAAACCATCATGGTGAACTGTAACCCTGAAACAGTATCTACCGATTACGACACTTCAGACCGTTTGTACTTTGAACCGATTACATTGGAAGATGTACTTGAAATCGTACGTACTGAAAAGCCTAAAGGCATTATCGTACAGTATGGCGGTCAAACTCCATTGAAATTGGCTCGTGCTTTAGAAGAAGCAGGTGCACCAATTATCGGTACCTCTCCAGATGCGATTGACCGTGCAGAAGACCGTGAACGTTTCCAGCAAATGATTCAACGTCTGCAACTTCGTCAGCCAAATAACAGCATTGTTAAATCTGCTGAAGAAGGTATCGCGGAAGCAGCAAAAGTAGGTTATCCACTGGTTGTACGTCCATCTTATGTACTGGGTGGCCGTGCGATGGAAATCGTATATAACGAAGAAGAGCTGAAACGCTACCTTCGTGATGCAGTTCAAGCCTCTAATGATGCCCCTGTCCTGCTTGACCGCTTCCTCGACGATGCGATTGAAGTTGACGTAGATTGCGTATCTGATGGTAAAGACGTGGTGATTGGTGGGATCATGCAGCACATTGAGCAGGCTGGTATTCACTCGGGTGACTCTGCATGTTCGATTCCTCCATATTCTTTATCCAAAGATGTACAGGATGAAATGCGCCGTCAAACTGTGGCTATGGCCAAAGAGCTTGGCGTAATCGGTCTGATGAACGTTCAGTTTGCTGTAAAAGGTGAAGATGTTTACATTCTGGAAGTGAACCCACGTGCATCACGTACTGTGCCGTTCGTTTCTAAGTGTATCGGCGATTCTTTAGCGAAAGTTGCTGCACGTTGTATGGCGGGTCAATCTTTAGAATCTCAAGGATTTACTAAAGAAATTATCCCGACTCACTTCGCTGTTAAAGAAGCGGTATTCCCATTCAACAAGTTCCCGGGTGTTGACCCGATCCTTGGCCCTGAGATGAAATCGACAGGTGAAGTGATGGGTGTAGGCAAAACATTTGGTGAAGCGTTCTATAAAGCTGTATTAGGCTCAAATGACCGTTTACCAGGCCTGCCAACCGAAGGTGAAATCAAACATGCTTTCATCTCTGTACGTGATTCCGATAAACCGCGTGCAGCAGGTATTGCGAAGCAACTTGCTGATTTTGGCTTCAAAATTATCGCAACTGGCGGTACTTATGACGTCATTAAAGCAGCCGGTATTGAATGTGAGCGTGTGAATAAAGTAACCGAAGGCCGTCCAAATATTGTGGACCGCTTGAAAAATGGCGAAATTCACCTCATTATCAATACCACTGAAGGGAAGCAAGCTCAGCAGGATTCATTCTCAATCCGCCGTTCTGCACTGCAGGGTAAGGTGTATCACACCACGACCCTGAACGGTGCTGACGCTGTATGCCAAGCTCTCGCTATTAAATTGCCAATGGATGTATATCGTTTGCAAGACTTACAAACAGTAGGTTAATTCGTTACTGAGAAGTCCCGTCACCTTCTTGGTGGCGGGCTTTTTTCATTTCTAGACTTTATTTTTTTTAATTAATGAGGGACAACTATGCAACGTTATCCTATGACTCCCGAAGGCAAAGAAGCCTTAGAGAAAGAATTACATCAACTGAAAACTGTAGACCGTCCACGTATTACTGCAGCGATTGCGGAAGCGCGTGAACATGGCGACTTAAAAGAAAATGCGGAATATCATGCTGCACGTGAGCAGCAAGGTTTCTGTGAAGGCCGCATTCAGGATATCGAAGGTAAACTTGGTGCTTGCCTGGTGATTGATGTCAAGGAGCTTGAGCAAAATGGGCGTGTAGTTTTTGGTGTCACGGTAACGATTGAAAACCTGGACACTGAAGAACAAAAAACCTATAAAATCGTAGGGGATGATGAAGCAGACTTTAAGATTAATAAAATCTCTGTCAACTCGCCGATTGCACGTGGCCTTTTAGGTAAAAATGAAGGCGATGATGTGAAAATCGTAACCCCACAAGGCGAAGTGGAATACGAAATAGTAAAAGTTGAATATCTTTAAGATTTAAGACGATTAAATAAAAAGCCCCTCGATTGAGGGGCTTTTTATTCTAAATTCACCATTAAACACTATAGAAATCAATTAAAAATGTTTATGCTTTTTCAACATTCAATACAACCGATTCCAGACTTAGCATGCAACTTATTTGGTTTAGACAAGATTTAAGAATTCATGATCACACGGCACTTTGGCATGCTCGCCAAGCGGGTGAATGCATTGCACTGGTGGTTTTATCACCTACTCAGTGGCAACAACATCAAGATGCTCCAATTAAAATTGATTTTTATCTTAGACAACTCCAGCAACTCAAAAACAAACTTGCTCAGTTAAATATTCCTCTTATTCACCTCATCACCCCGCTCTGGAAAGATCTACCACAACAACTTCTAAAGCTTTGTAAAACACATCACATTCAAAATGTACATGCCAATATTGAATTAGGTATCAATGAATTAAAAAGAGATACTCAAGCACAGAAACTCCTTGAATTGAATGGTGTAGGTTTTGAGTTGTATCATGATCGAACGCTTTTTATAGTCGGAAATATACGCAATAAAAGCGGACAGCCCTACCAGGTTTTTGGTGCATTTAAAAAACAGTGCTACGAGCAGTTAAGTATCAGTATTCCCACTTGTTACCCAACTATTGAGGCACAGCCCCCAATAGCACCTCATGATGATTTTTCACGTCTCTTGCCCAGTTTTGAAGCGATTTATCCAGATCAGCACATCTCAGAAGAACAACAAACACTTTGGCAAGTTGGAGAACATCATGCCGGGGGTATATTAGATGATTTTATTAAGCATCGAGTCAGCCATTACCACTTAGAACGAGATTTTCCTGCACTCAATAGTACAAGCCAACTTGCTGCTTATTTGAATACTGGAATTCTGTCTATTCGCCAATGTTTAGCAGCATTATTTGGTCATACAGGTTATCTTCATTTTGACAATCAAGGTCAGCAAATATGGTTAGATGAACTCCTATGGCGTGAATTTTATCAACATATCTTGTTCGAATTTCCCCGTGTATCAATGTCTTTGCCCTTTAAACAAGATACTCAGCGTATTCAATGGAGACATGCACCTGAAGATTTACATGCTTGGCAGCAGGGACAGACAGGCATCCCTATTGTGGATGCCGGCATGCGGCAACTACTCGCTACAGGTTGGATGCATAATCGCGTTCGCATGATCTGTGCGATGTTTTTATCAAAGAATCTATTAATTGATTGGCGTCATGGTGAAGCATGGTTTATGCAACATTTAATAGATGGTGATTTGGCTGCAAATAATGGTGGATGGCAATGGTGTGCATCTACAGGAACTGATGCTGTACCCTATTTCCGTATTTTTAATCCTGTCAGTCAATCTCAAAAATTTGACTCTAACGGTGATTATATTCGTAAATGGGTGCCTGAGATTGCGCATTTAGATGCCAAACAAATTCATGAACCTTATGCAAAAAATTCAAATCCAGATCTGGATTATCCACGCCCTATTGTTGATTTAAAAAGTAGTCGAGTACGTGCAATAGAAGCTTTTCAGCATTTAAACCAAACTCAGTTATAATGGGTTTGAAATTATTAAGTCTGTAAATTTCATGTCTGAACGTTTAGTTAATTCCCCGGTAAAGCATTGGTGCGAATTCGAGTTTATTTCCAGAACAGTGAAGAATCCGAATATTCACATTAAGGGGAATTATAGTTATTACTCAGCCTATTGGGATCAGGGCTTTGAACGTTGCGTGGTTCGCTATTTGCATGACAAGCCCTCGACACCTGAGAAGCCGATTGATCAACTTTATATTGGTAATTTCGTCTGTTTTGGCGCCGAATGCGTGATCATGATGGGTGGCAACCAGTTGCACCGTACTGACTGGATATCAGCATTTCCATTTGATACACGCAGTTTTGTACCGGCAGGTGACACTATCATTGGTAATGGCTGCTGGATTGGTTCACGTGCCATGATTATGCAAGGCGTGACACTCGGTGAAGGTGCTATCGTTGCCACAGGTGCAGTCGTGACCAAAGACGTGCCACCTTATGCGATTGTCGGTGGTGTACCTGCCAAAATTATGAAGTACCGCTTTCCTAAACAAGATATAGAAAAACTGCTTTCCCTCAAAATCTATGATATAGATGAAAAGCAGTTTTTAAAAATGCGTGAACAATTGCAGACGGATGATGTAGAATGTCTAGTAGAATTTTTAAGCAATTAAAACCATGATTAAGTCATTAAAATTTTAAAAGATTAAGCATGCAAGGTATTTTGAGTTTTGTAAGTGAAAATCCAATTTTATTTACTATATTATTCGCACTTACGAATATCTTATGGCTGATCTTCTCTTTTTATCAAAAACATAAAAATGATAAAGCTCTAATTGATCATAAAGCTGAAAAAGACAAAGAGTTAGAAAGCTTAAAACATAGTTTCGGATTAGAACTTGAAAGAAAAAAGAAAAATTTTGGTATAAAACAAGAAGTTTACGGAGACTTCTTTAATAATTTAGACAAGTTTCAATCAAAAGCACAAATTGATTCTCAGAAGTTAATGAACCTTTATATGCATAACTTCTTAATTGATTATGTTAAAGCTTCAGAAACAAATGATACCGATGCAATGGCTAAAGCGATTAGCGCATATCATCAAAACCTTCAAAGCTTTTTTACAAATTTGTTTGATGAACTTAATACGTTACAAAATGAATGTAATCGTTTGAAGTTCTTCGCTCCTGAAGAAATTAGGATAAAATTAAAAGAAATAACTATAGGTTATGAACAAATTTTCAAAATGACTAATCAGTATGTCAGCAACATTTCTAACTTATTTTTTGATGAATCAGCACAAAATGAAATAACTAAAAAATTTACAGCAGATATTCAACCTATTTCTATGAAGTTAAAAATCGACATGGAAACTATAGAGAATCTACTAAGATCAGATTTATTTTCATAATTAAAACATAAAAAAACTCACTCAATCGGAGTGGGTTTTTAGAATATGGTGGCTATGACGGGACTTGAACCTGTGACCCCCGCATTATGAGTGCGGTGCTCTAACCAACTGAGCTACATAGCCTTAAACTGTGCGCGCATTATGGGATTTTCTTTAAAGAGCGTCAACCCCATAATGCACTGTTTGATCAAAATTTGTTGAAGTGAGCCGATAAGCCGGGTTCTGTCGAGAACGATCATTCCTCTAGGCGTACAATCACTCATACGCTCAAGCGACCTACCCGGATCCAGCATGGGCCATGCCTAACGGATCCCTATTTGGTCTTGCTTCCGGTGGGGTTTACCATGCCATGAACTGTTACCAGTCATGCGGTGCGCTCTTACCGCACCCTTTCACCCTTACCTCCGGTTCCGATTGCTCAGAACCACAATGAAGGCGGTCTACTCTCTGCTGCACTTTCCGTCGGCTCGCGCCGCCCAGGCGTTACCTGGCACCTTGCCCTATGAAGCCCGGACTTTCCTCCCCTGCTTCAATCACGGAGATTTCCACAGCAGCGATCGTCTGGCTCACTTCGAGCCGCATAGTATCAAATCTGACAACTAATTGCTTGATGTTTTTTGAGCAGTCAGTTTTTCATACTTGGCCTGTAGCTGTTCCTGCGTCTCTACATGGTTCGGATCAAGCGGAATACAGTCTACAGGACAGAATAACTGGCACTGCGGTTTGTCATGATGTCCGACGCACTCGGTACACAGATCAGGATTGATCTCATAAATGAGTTCCCCCATATAAATTGCCTCATTCGGGCATACAGGTTCACAGACATCACAATTGATACATTCATCGGTGATATATAAAGACACTCTACCAACCTTGTTGAAGTTTACGCTCGAAGGCAGCAACCACATTTGGTGGAACAAATTTGGTTACATCCCCTCTTAAACGAGCAATTTCACGCACCAATGTGGATGAAATAAATGAATATTGCTCTGAAGGCGTTAAAAATACCGCTTCAAAATGAGCATCCAGTTGACGGTTCATATTCGCTAGCTGAAATTCATACTCAAAATCAGACACTGCACGTAAACCGCGTAATACCGCTGTTGCCTTCTGTTCACGGAAGAAATTCACCAGCAAACCGTCAAATCCTACAAATTCAACATTGTCCAAATGGCTTAAGGACTGTTTGGCTAGCTCAACTCGCTCTTCCAGACTAAATACCGGATTTTTATGATGACCAATGGCAATAGCCACCACAACTTCATCAAACATTCTTGATGCACGTGTTACCAAATCAATATGACCATTGGTAACTGGATCAAAAGTTCCCGGATATATCACACGAGTTTTAGACATCCATTTGTACTCTGTTTGTTATGTAGGCCGCTATTTTAGCAAAATCTTGATTTTTGTTGAAGAAACTCCACTAATTTAAACTCTTCAACTCAATAAAAGTTACGGTACAATAGCTTTAACTTTGGAAGTGTCGGATTATGGCGAAAGTAACTGTAGTTAAAAAAAATAACGGCGGAACGATTGCACTCAACAAACGTGCCCGTCATGATTATTTTATTGAAGAAAAATTTGAAGCTGGACTTTCCTTACAAGGCTGGGAAGTCAAATCTTTACGTGCGGGCCGTATGACCATTGTAGAGAGCTATATCACCTTTAAAAATGGTGAGGCTTTCCTGTTCGGGGCGCAAATTCAACCTCTGCTCAGTGCATCTACGCATGTCGTGCCGGAAGCCACACGTACCCGCAAGCTGTTATTGAACCGCCGTGAAATTGAAAAACTGATGGGCGCGATTAACCAGAAAGGTTATGCTTGCGTACCATTGGCCTGCTACTGGAAAGGGCCAAATGCCAAACTGGAAATTGCCTTGGTAAAAGGTAAGCAGCTGCATGATAAGCGTGCGACTGAAAAAGACCGTGATTGGCAACGTGATAAAGCACGTTTATTTCATAAATAAGAGCTGAACCCGGTCAATAAAAAACCTCCCTAGTACGGAGGTTTTTTATACTTTTAAACTTTGCCATGTAATCTGGCTAGCGTAAGGGCAATATACTCCCCAAACCAGAGTGCAGTCTGCAAATCCCCTTCTGGCGGTGTCACTTCAACCGGTGCATTATCCGACTGGGTCATCAGTCCTAAAAAGCTCGACATGCGGTTCAGGTCTGTTGCAGAACGGCCGGTCGGCATCAAAGGCAAACCCGACCACAACATGCCATGCTGCATCGCAAACAGGTTAATCTGTTGTAAAACAGCCAGCTTGTCACCACTTAACCCTCCACCATTGGTAAATGCAGCAGCCAGTTTCCCCTGCCAGCTACGTGCTACCCAGCGTTTGGACGACTGCTCCATAAACAGTTTCATCGCCGCCGTCAGACTTCCCATATAGGTGGGGCAGCCAAAAACAATCGCATCACTGGCGTCCAGTAACTCCCAATCAATCTGCTCAACATTCATCATATGTACCTGAACACTTGCCTTTTGCACACCTTCAGCAATAAAGTTTGCCACTTTAGCCGTGTGTCCATAAGGACTGTGATAAACAATCGCAACAGATTTGGAAGATAGGGACATAACAATCAAAAACCAGTAATTTCAGTCAAGTTTAACAGTTTCAGGCCATAAACACGAATGTTGCCATACGCCCGGTCTTGGCTTCACGGCGATAGGAAAAGTATTCATCGGCCTGAGTATAAGAACACTGATCGCCGCCCAAAACGGTTATTATCCCGTGTTGCTGCAAGATGTAACGCGCAATTGCATACAGGTCGGCATAGTATTTTCCGGTCTGCTGTCCAGCCTGAAATGCGCTGTCCAGCTCAGGATATTTTGAACAGAATGCCTCTTTCACTTCTGTACCCACTTCAAAGCAAGGCTGGCTGATGGCCGCACCCAACCAGGCCCAGACCGGCCGGGACTGCATACTGGCAATGGTATTTTCAATAATTCCACCCGCTAGGCCCCGCCAGCCAGCATGCAGGTTGGCAACCTCGGTTCCTTCCCGATTCACCAGCACCACCGGCAAACAGTCTGCCGTCATCATTATGAGGGCATGCGCTTTACGCTGCGTCACCAGACCATCTCCCACCAGTGCTTCAAACGGGAGCTGCTCATTAATAGTATGGCAAATCGTGCTATGCGTCTGGGTCATCCAGGTGATTTTATCCACACCGAAAGGCTGAAAATCCTGTAGCAGCTGAATGCGATGCTTGTAGACACGTGCAGCCTCATCATTCACATGCAATGCCAGGTTAAAACCTGCAAGCTCCGGCTGCAGAGATGGCTGAACCTGATCATGATGGACACGGGTCTGACCCACATATACCCCTTGAGGAAGTCCTGCGACAAATTGCATCTCGATTCCTTATACTGATGACGGCCTAGATAGAAAAATTAATACGCTTTGTTTTCGCTACGCAGTACTTCAACCAGATGGGCGAAATCTTCTGGCCACGGCGCTTCAAACATCATTTCCTCATGGGTACGTGGATGAACCAGTCCGAGCTTAGCGGCATGCAAGGCCTGACGCTTAAAACCGCGTAGAGTATCCTCAAGGAGCTGCGATGCACCTGCCGGCAAACGTACACGCGGCATATATACCTGATCGCCAAGCAGCCCATAGCCTAAATAGCTAAAATGCACACGAATCTGATGAGTACGACCAGTTTCCAGACGCGCCTGAACACGGGTGAAATGCTGGAAACGCTCTTTCACGTTGTAGTGTGTGATGGCATCTTTACCGCCGGGCAATACCGCCATTTTGACGCGATCCACCGGGTGGCGTTTGATCGGTTCATCAATGGTACCACCAGCAATAATATTGCCGTAAACCACCAGATCATACAGACGATACACCGATTTCTTTTCCAGCTGTTTACTTAAAGCAAACTGAGCCTCAAGGTTTTTTGCCACCACCAATAAACCACTGGTGTCTTTGTCGATTCGGTGTACCAAACCTGCGCGCGCCAGCTCAGACGATTTTGGATAATAATGCAATAAGGCATTGACTAGAGTTCCTGAAGTATTGCCTGCACCCGGATGCACCACCATACCCACCGGCTTGTTAATGACAATAATGTCATCATCTTCATATACAATGTTTAACGGAATATCTTCCGGCAGGCTACGGGTCTGTGATTCAAGCTCAACATTGAGTGTTAATGTTTCAAAACCGTCACTTTTAAATTTGGGCTTAACTGGTTGACCATTCACCAATAAATTGCCCTCTTTAATCCACTGCTTGAGTTTTTCCCGAGAAAAGTCACTCCAGACCATTGCAGCAATCTGGTCGATACGCAGGCCGATATAAGTTTCATCCAATTGAAATTGCAACGATAAACGTGTTGCAGTTGGTTCTGAAGTATGGTTATCTGCATCCTCAGAATCTTCAAGTAAATTGAAATCAGTCTCAGGGATATTAGAATTGGAAGATTGTGCTTGACTCATTTGCTCATTCAGACAAAAGTGGTTTAATAGTGCAATTGTAGCTCATTGCCCGTATTAACAGAGGAATTTTTATGTCGCTACCACATTATAAAATGACAATGCTTGCAATTACGTTAGGCGTTGCATCGGCAATGGTAGGCTGTAGCAGTAATCCCAAAAAAGAAGTCGTGGACAAAGGTCCAGAGTCTAGCGAACAAGTTTATATTCAAAAAGCACAGAAAGCGCTAGATCGTAATCAATATAGTGATGCAGCAAAACAGCTTGAAGCACTGGAAACCTATTTTCCGACCAGCCAATATGCACCGCAGGCCCAGCTTGAGCTGCTCTATGTCAAATTCCAGCAAAAAGATTTTGAGGGTGCTGTCGCACTGGCTGAACGTTTTATCCGTCTAAACCCGCAGCACCCTAACGTAGACTATGCCTATTATGTGCGTGGTGTGGCCAATATGGAACAGAACTATAATGGCCTGATGCGTTATACCTCACTAAAACAGTCGCACCGTGATGTCAGTTATCTGAAACTGGCCTACCAGAACTTTGTCGATTTCATTCGCCGCCATCCATCCAGCAGCTATGCAGTAGATGCCGCGCAACGTATGCAGTTTATCGGTCAGGAACTGGCAGAGCATGAAATGAGTGCAGCGCGTTTCAACCTGAAACGTAAGGCGTATCTGGCTGCTGTAGAACGCTCATTGTGGGTGATCGAACACTATCCGAAAACACCTCAGATTCCGGAAGCTTTGGCCACAGTCGCCTATGGATATGACAAGCTGGGAGATAAAGCAACTTCGCAGCAGTATATTGAAGTTTTGAAGCTGAACTATCCGAATCTGGTGAAAGCTAATGGTGAGGTCAACCTGCGCGCAGCGCGTCATGAAGGCAGCCTCCTGAACCGTGCGACTTTGGGTATCTTTGGTAAAGGTGCCAGCACGGCAACCGATACTACAAGCCAGCCAGCAGAACTTGAACCACCAAAACGCAGCTGGACCAACCGCATATCATTTGGCTTACTGGACCGTCCGGAGAGCGAAGACTAGGTCTGACAGAACCGTTCAATCAAGTCACGGTTCGAGGTGCAATTTTATTAAGGGCAAGGTATCATACTTGCCCTTTTGTTTTGTCCGGGCAATGCTTGAACAATCTGCTCAAAAGGTATACAAAGGAATTTGCAAGACGACAGTTCCATTAGACTATTCTCATTTTTTCAATGATTTAGAATTTAGACACGCAGCACGAGCAGCTCAATACACCATGGCCATTCCTCAGCATACGATTGATCAGATTCTCGATCGCACCGACATTGTCGATGTGATTGGTCAATACGTGAAATTAAAAAAGACTGGCCGTACCTATTCGGGCTGCTGCCCCTTCCATCAGGAAAAGTCACCTTCTTTCCACGTCTATCGCGATAAGCAGTATTTTCACTGTTTCGGCTGTCAGGCCAACGGAAATGCCATCCGCTTTTTGATGGATATTGGCAGCCGTAATTTCGTCGAGGTGATGAAAGAACTGTCCAGCCAGACCGGGATTGAACTGCCTAAAGACAATAAAGATTCCAACCGGCTGAAATACAAGCGTGAAGCCAAGCCCAAGCCGGTCACAGCGCCGCCTGTAAAAACAACAAATCCACCCGCAAATCCTGCACCTGAACAAGCGGCTTATTTTGACCCTTTTGCTGAAATTCAGGCGCCAGACCCTGAATTTTATACCGATGATCCATTTGCCTCTTTTGAGCAAATGCCAGCTGTAGAAAGTCAGGCTGACGGCAACCTGTATGACTTACTGGAAAATATCGCACAGTTTTATGAACGCCAGTTACCTCACAGTCCCAATGCCCAGCAATATTTTAAACAGCGCGGTTTAAGTCATGAAACCGTGGCCTACTGGCGCTTAGGCTATGCACCCGAGGACTGGCAACATCTGGAAAAAGCATTTCCACAGGATATTCAGGGACTCAAACTGCTGGGCCTGATTCGGACCAGTGACAGTGGCCGGGATTTCGACCTGCTGCGTGACCGCGTCATCTTTCCGATTCGTGACAGCAAAGGCCGGATCGTCGGTTTCGGTGGCCGTGCGCTAAATAATGAAATTAAGCCTAAATATATCAACTCGCCAGATTCAGAAGTTTTCCATAAAAACCAGCTGCTATACGGTTTATACGAAGGCCGCAAGCAAAAAGCCCAAGACTGGCTAATGGTCGAAGGCTATATGGATGTGATTGCCTTACAGCAAGCCGGCATCCATGGCGCCGTGGCGACCCTGGGTACAGCCAGTAATACTGAACATCTGAATATCCTGTTTAAGCAGAATAATCGGATTACTATTGCCTTTGATGGTGATGCCGCCGGACAAAAAGCTGCACGGCGTACTCTGGAAATTGCCCTGCCGCTTTTAAATGATGGCCGTGAACTTAAGTTCTTTGTTCTGCCGGATGATCATGACCCAGACTCGTTAATTCGCCGTGAAGGACTGGAGAATTTCCGCCGTTTACTGGATCAGGCCCCGCTGCTTTCGGACTTTGTCTTTGCTCACCTGACCCGAAACCATGATGTGGCCACGCCCGAAGGCAAAAGTCAGGTCATGGGTGAACTGCGCCAGCTAACTGAACTGTTGCCCAAAACAGGCTCATTTCGCTATCTGCTGCAGCAGTTTTTCCGGGAAAAATTAGGCTTTAGTCGAAAGTGGCAACCCAAAGTCAATAATGACGCCTCTTTAAGCTTTAGTACCAAGATTGATGCTGAAGAATATGTCATTGCAATTTTAATGAATCACCCCTATCTGTATATTCATTTTGAGCCTTTGCGTGCCCTGATTTCGCCCGATCAGCTACTGTTTAAAATACTGAATATTCTGAATATTATTTTTGATGAATTACCGGATGATCCCGAGCTTTCGATTTATTATGTAATCGGGGCCTGTGCGGCCTATCATCGTGAATTGCAGCATATTCTGCAACATGCCAATGTCAGTGACTATACCTCCTCCCCGGAACAGGCGGACAAGCTGGCGGCTGACTTTTCAATCAAGTTGCAATATCAGTGCTTACAGCACAAGATCAGATCGAAAAAATTTAATAGCATTGCAGAAATGAAAAATCTCAAGATGCAGATTTATGAAATTGATAAAAAGCGCTCAATGACTCTGCTGGAAGATTAAGCGCTACTATAATTATCATTTTTTAGCTCTCTATTAAAGTTTCAGACCTATATTGCATCTGCCGTTTTTCTAGCGAAACCCGATTAAAGATATAGTTTGGAAATAGAATTTGAAGCGCTTGCTAGGAAAGCATTTTGCAAAACCTGCTAGTGTTTCGGCCAGCAAATAAAGTCAGCACTCTGCAAGATAAATCCACCAGAAAAAGCTATCGGGCAAGAAAATAACAAGAGTAATAGCAGTCTTTCGTTAAATATCTATAGTCTTATCCATCAAGGATAAATCCTCATGCTTCGGCTTGCGGCGCTTATCCATCACATCATGCAAGTTATCACGCATCAGTTCAAAAATACCTGGATCTTCTGCTTTTGCGGCTTCACGTAACAAAATCGAAGTCGGATGCAGCAGTTTCTGGGTCAGACGATGAGAAAACTCGGCCAATACTTTCTCTGCATTTTCTCCCTTGGCAATACGCTGGGTCGCAAGTTGCAGCTCTTCCTGACGCAGAACTTCGCCATGTTCGCGATAGGCATGAATGGTGCTACCGGCCTGATTGACCTTTTGCTGGGTCATCAGCTCAGTAGCCAGCTGATTGACCATCACTTCTGCTTCAACAGCTGCCTGACGACGCTGCGCCAGATTCTCATCAATCACACTTTGCAGATCATCTACACCGTAGAGATAAACCCCATCCAGCTTTTCAATTTTCGGATCAATATCACGCGGTACGGCTAGGTCCACCAATAACATTTGCTGATAACGGCGTTTCTTTAAAGCGGCTTTGACATCGGCATAAGGAATTACCTGGTGCAGACTACCAGTACAGCTGGAAATCACATCAGCACGATGCAGATGAGCCGCCAGCTGGTCAAAGTCGATAATTTCCACATCAACCCGATGGGCAATTTCCTGAGCCAGAGTTTCAGCACGTGCCTGGGTACGGTTACAGATAATGATCTTACCCACCCCCATTTCCGCGAGGTATTTGGCCACCAGACTGTTCATCTCTCCTGCTGCAACCACCAGAATAGTCAGCTTTTCCGGATGACTAAACACCTGAATGGCCAGCTGGGCAACGGCATAACCCATAGAAACAGCATGACTTCCTACAGCAGTTTCCGAACGCACGCGTTTGGCTGCATAGAAAGCATATTCAAAAATACGGTTTAAGTCCTGAGAAACGATTTCGGCTTCTTTGGCCAGCGTTAAAGCAGACTTAACCTGTCCCAGAATTTGAGGTTCCCCGAGCATCAGTGAGTCCAGACCGCTGGCTACCCGCATCAAATGTGTAACCGCCTGAGCATTTTCATAACGATAGACATGATTTTGCAGTTGTTTGACATCAACCCCATTTTTTTGGGCAAGCCAGTTCAGCACGATGTCGACATTGTCCGACATCGCGTAAACTTCGGTCCGGTTACATGTAGAGACCACCACCATATCGTTTAATTCAGGGTGTTGGCTCTGTGCAGCGAGCAAGGCACTTAATTTTTCAGGATTAAATGCAATCTGTTCGCGTAGCTCTACAGAGGCAGTTTGATGGTTGACACCCAATGCAAAGAAAGACATATCAGGTCATCATTTCAATAAATTTATGCTATTGTGCAACATCGGTGTCATAAAAAGCATTACTTGGATCAAGAAAAATTGCGTCAAACAGCTAGCCGTATGAACGGGCCTACAATTAAGCAATATTCTACCACATTCTTGCTGGTAGGGAGCATGGTTTCAACTGTGCATCTTCATGCAGCAGGAACAGCCTACCATGCAAATCAGAATTATGATGCCATAAAGCAAAGTATGGTGGCTGAGTTTGCGCTGGCCTATCATGATATTCCAACTGCCCTGCATAACTATACCGTGCTGGCGATTAAAAGTAATTCCACCGCTGTGAAAGAGCGCGCACTCAATATTGCCCTGGAACACGATGACCTATCTGCGGCACTGGACATTTCCACGCACTGGGTGGTTCAGGAACCGCAAGATGTGCCCGCATTGTTCTACTTGTCGCACATCGCCTTAAAAGCATATGAGTATGAGCTGGCCGCAGAAACGCTGGAGAAAATCCTGCACATTGATGACAGCGCAGATCTGGAAGAGATTCTGGCCGGAATTTCCCCTGAAGATTCTGAGGACCGCGCCTACCTGATCAATGCACTCAGCAAAAGCAGTGCTAAAAATAACCCCTCGATTCTTGTTCTGATTGCCGGCCTTGAAGCCCAAAATGGCCAGCTGGCTCAAGCACTGGAAACCATTGGACAAGCACTCAGGAAAAGACCGAAGACAACCGGCTACATACTGCTCAAAGCCAACCTGCTGGATGCCATGGGCGATTATAACGAAACGCTAAAATGGTATGAAAAATCCAGCCGTAAACATCGTAACAACCTTGAGGTGCGACTGGCTGAAGTAAAATACCGCATCAAACTGAATGATTCAGTGACTGCCTTAAAAAAATTGCAGGATATTTTAAAGAAATGGCCGACTGCTGAAGAAGCCCTGTTTATTGCCGGTCTGACCAGTATTGATTTAAAAGAATATGAACAGGCTGAAAAATATCTGGTCGAGCTACGCTATTCGGCGCAGTATCAAAACGAAGCCTATTACTATCTGGCTGTCAATGCCGAACGTAAACAACATTATGAAACAGCAAAAGCCTATTATCGACTGGTAGATGGCAGCCTGTATATTATCTCTCGGCGTAATATTATTTCCATCTTTGCCAAGCAGGACAAACTGCATGATGCTTTACGTTTCCTGACCCAGGAACGGGTAAACTATCCACAGCACACCAGTTTTCTGTATCTGGCCCAAGCCGACATCCTGAAGCGTATGGACAATAAAAAGGCTGCGATTCGTCTTCTGGAAGAAGCCAGTAACAACCTGCCGGATGACCCGGAGCTGATCTATGCCCAAGTACTCTTGCTTGACCCTTTTGCAGACCGTAACAAGCTAGATAAACTGCTGCAAGCCCTGCTCAAAATTGAGCCGCATAGCCCAACCTATCTGAATGCTTATGCCTACACCCTCGCCATGCAAAATCGCCGCCTTGAAGAAGCGCGGCATTATGCAGAGCTGGCCCTGGAATATGCACCGGAACAGGCATCAATTCTGGATACTTATGGCTATATCTGCTATTTGCAAAATGACTTTGCTAAAGCCTCCCAGGTGCTGGCCAAAGCTTATACGCTAAATGCCAGTCTTAAGATCGGAATACGTTATGCACGTGCCTTATATATGCATGGAGATTTACAGCAATTTCATCAAGTGTTACAACAACTACAACAAAATCACGCAAATGCCCCCGAATTAGAACAACTTAATTCGCTATTGTTAGCACCACAATAAATAACAGGTAACTACACCTATGCGCTATTGGAACTCTTTAGGCTGCAGCATGTTTGCAGCCACTGCCTTATTCATGACGGGCTGTCAGCACATTGTCCAGCCTCAAGCACCGACCACCGGTACGGTACTGGAAGCAGAAAACCAGTTCCAGTTACAGGGGAAAATCGGCGTACGCACCCCACAGCAAAGTGGCAGTGCTTTTTTCACCTGGGTACAGCAGCAGGAAGAATTTGACATCGAACTGACTGGCATTTTAGGCGTGGGTCGAACCCAGATTTCAGGCAAACCCGGCCAGGTCACTTTAAATAGCGCAAAAACCGGACTGATTCAGGCGGAAAGCGCTGAGGAACTGCTGCAACGTGCAACTGGCTGGCAGGCACCCATAAGCCATCTGGTGGACTGGGTACAGGCGCGTCCTTCTACTCAGGCTGCTCAAATCCAGAAAGATAGTGCCCAGCGCATCAGCCAGATTGTAGAAGATCAATGGAGGGTAGAGCTAAGCTATAACCAGCAGGCAAAACTGCCAAACCGCCTGATTTTAAAACACGCGCTTGAGAACGGTGGTGAAAACCGTATTACAATGCTGATTCAAAACCGTTAACTGCTCTGATCCAGATATGATGATTCGTGTTCCCTCCCCTGCAAAGCTGAATTTGTTTTTACATATTACCGGTCGCCGGCCGGATGGTTATCATGAGCTGCAAACCATTTTCCAGCTGATTAACTTATATGACTGGCTGGAGTTTGAACAAAGCGTTGATGATGCGATTCAGATTGAGGGACTGGCTTCGGTCGATCAGGAACACAACCTGATCTATCGCGCCGTGCAGATGTTACAGCCCCATGCCAAGACTCCTTGTGGTTTAAGCATTCATATAGAAAAAAATATTCCAATGGGTGCAGGTCTTGGCGGCGGCTCTTCCAATGCAGCCACAACGCTGATTGTGGTCAACCAGCTCTGGCAATGTGGCCTTAGCACCGGGCAACTTGCCGAACTTGGGCTAAAGCTCGGGGCAGATGTTCCCATTTTTGTGCATGGTCTGAATGCTTGGGCCGAAGGCATTGGTGAACACTTAACATTCATAGACTTAGATCAAAAAAAATTCATTGTATTAAAACCTGACTGTTTTATCAGCACTCAACAGCTTTTTTCACAAAAAATGTTGACAAGAGACACGAAGCCATCTAAATTTTGCGCCTATCAGCAAACACCATCTGATTTTGGAAATAACTTTGAGCCAGTAGCGAGAAGCCTATATCCGGAAGTCGATGCAGCCATGCAATATCTTGACCAGTTCGGAGTTGCAAAGTTGACAGGTACAGGTGCCTGCGTGTTTATTGAGGTAACTGATGAATTGAATATCGCGGATATTCTGGTAAATGCGCCATGTAAAGCTTACCTGGTAGACAGTTTACAAGAATCTCCTTTACGTCAATTCAAAGTTCAATAGGGGTATCGCCAAGTGGTAAGGCACCGGGTTTTGATCTCGGCATCCGTTGGTTCGAATCCAGCTACCCCTGCCATTTTTCACCTGTAGATGTATGTATTAGGGGTATCGCCAAGTGGTAAGGCACCGGGTTTTGATCTCGGCATCCGTTGGTTCGAATCCAGCTACCCCTGCCATTTACATTCATCAAATCTAGGGGTATCGCCAAGTGGTAAGGCACCGGGTTTTGATCTCGGCATCCGTTGGTTCGAATCCAGCTACCCCTGCCATTTCTCGAAAAAAGACAGAACATCTATTTGCGGTAAGACTGTTAATTTACCTTGACATAACATCGCAAAAATATTAAAGTTCTGCCGCATTAGGGGTATCGCCAAGTGGTAAGGCACCGGGTTTTGATCTCGGCATCCGTTGGTTCGAATCCAGCTACCCCTGCCATCTACTTCCATACATACCAACCGCCAAGGGTGCTTCATGCCCAATCTTGTCGTTTTTAGTGGAACTGCACATCCACAATTCGCTCAAAAAGTCGTAAGTCATTTACATATTCCTCTAGGCGCTGCCTCTGTAGGTCAGTTCTCTGATGGCGAAATCGCTGTTGAGATTACTGAAAATGTTCGTGGTAAAGACGTATTCATCGTACAACCTACTTGTGCCCCTACCAACGATAACCTGATGGAAATCCTGGTGATGGCTGATGCATTGCGTCGTGCAAGTGCTGGTCGTATTACTGCCGTGATCCCTTACTTCGGTTATGCCCGCCAAGACCGTCGTCCTCGTTCAAGCCGTGTACCAATTACTGCAAAAGTTGTTGCAGACATGTTGACTACCGTCGGTATTGACCGTGTGGTGATGATTGACCTGCATGCTGACCAGATTCAAGGTTTCTTCGATATTCCTGTCGACAACATCTATGGTACACCAGCATTGCTTGCTGACCTGCGCCAGCAGTCACATAATAACCTGATGGTTGTTTCTCCTGACGTTGGGGGTGTAGTCCGTGCACGTGCTGTTGCAAAACAGATGGGCGATATCGATCTTGCGATTATTGATAAACGTCGTCAAAAAGCGAATGAATCACAAGTGATGCATTTGATTGGTGACGTGAAAGATCGCGACTGTGTCATTGTCGATGACATGGTCGATACGGCAGGTACCCTGTGTAAAGCAGCAGATGCACTGAAGACTTTCGGTGCACGCAAAGTTGTTGCCTATGCTACTCACCCTGTACTGTCTGGCAAAGCCATTGAAAACCTGAAAAACTCTGTAATTGACGAGCTGGTAGTCACTGACACCATCCCGCTTTCAGAAGAAGCTCAGAATCTGGGCAAAATCCGTCAGGTTTCGGTTGCAAGCATGGTTGCTGAAACGATCCGTCGTATCAACAACGAAGAATCTATTAGCGCAATGTTCGATTCTTATCTATAATAATGCGCTGAATTTCTAAAGCCCTGCCATTTGACAGGGCTTTGTATCACCAGATCGGTCGCAGATCTGGTTCATTTAACTTAAATAGGATGTCTATCATGGCAAACTTCGTATTAAACGCAGAAGCACGTGAAGTAGCATTACAAGGGAAAGGTTCGAGCCGCCGCCTTCGCAATGCTGCTAAAGTACCTGCTATCATCTACGGTGGTACTGCTGAGCCTGTAGCTATTACACTTGAACTTCGTGAGCTTGTTAAAGCTTTAGAAAACAACGCTTTTTTTGAAGAAGTGATTGAAGTTAAAGTAGGTGATAACGTTGAAAACGTGAAAATCCAAGCGTTACAGCGTCACCCAGCTAAAAACACACCAATGCACGCTGACTTCAAACGCGCATAAGTGTTGATGGTGTAAATTAGTGTCTAGTATTTCACTGATTGTCGGTTTGGGTAACCCAGGTTCTGAGTATGCCCAAACCCGCCATAATGCAGGCTTCTGGTTTGTAGAACGTCTTGCAGATCAATATGGCATTAGCCTTAAAAAAGACCCGAAATTTAATGGAATCAGCGGGCGTGGCAATATTGAAGGACAGGATGTTCGTCTTCTCATGCCTACAACCTTTATGAACCTTTCTGGTAAAAGTGTTGTTCCTTTCGCTAAATTCTACAATATCGCACCAGAATCGATCCTGATCGCCCACGATGAGCTGGATATGAATCCCGGCATCATTCGCCTAAAAACTGGCGGTGGCCATGGTGGACATAATGGTTTACGCGATATCGTGCCGCATATCGGTGCAAACTTCCATCGTTTACGTATTGGGATTGGTCATCCGGGCACTAAAGAACGGGTTTCTGGCCATGTTCTGAGTAAGGCACCAAGTAGTGAACAGGGTTTAATGGATGATGCTATTGCACACGTACTGGCCCGTACCAAAATGCTGGTTAACGGTGAAGTACAGCAAGCCATGAATCAAATTAATGCCTATAAACCGAACTGAACATTCAATAATTGCTGGACAATTACGCTTGCCTTGCAAGGCGTTTAGGCGCAAAATGCGCAAGCCTACTCACTGATCCAGTGCCGTAGAAACTGATTCAACCATAAGGTCAAAATCTTAGGTCAACTAAGGGGACGCTAGCCATGCTATCTCGTTTATTAAAATGCAAAATTCACCGCGCTTTTGTTACACATGCAGAATTACACTATGAAGGTTCATGTGCAATTGATGGCGTTTTAATGGATTTGGCTGGTATTCGTGAATATGAAGAAATTCATGTATGGAACGTGACCAATGGTAAACGCTTTACTACTTATGCAATTCGTGGTGAAGATAATTCCGGAATTATTTCAGTGAATGGTGGTGCAGCACATCAGGCCGATGTTGGCGATATCATTATTATTGCCACCTTTGGTGATTTTACTGAAGCTGAAGCCAATGCACATAAACCACGTCTGGTTTATGCAAATCCGGACAATACGGTGAATCACACTGCTAACTGTATTCCAGTACAAGTAGCGTAATTGATCACTCAAGATTCAAAAGCCCGCATCTTGCGGGCTTTTTTATTGCTAAAAATATTTCCCCTCTACAAGAGATCAACTGTCCTGCCACCAGCTTTTACGAGTTTTACAATTCAAGGAGTTAAGCTGCTGATCGACCAGATCCACTAGGACGGCCTCACCATTTTCCTGTACTTTTAATTCAGCAAATTTAGCATTGCGATAACAGGACTCCAGCCCTTCAGCGAACATAAAACTGTTGGCAGCAGGATATAAGCTCTCAAAAGTATTACGGGGATTTTTCAAAACAAGCTTGCTAAATGCTGCTGACCCACTAAGATGCCTTTGATCAAAACTGGTCGTGATCACTCTGCGCTGTTTATCCAGCTGCACATAACTTAGCACCTGGGACTGATTTTCAAAATCGTCAATACGAAGATCCGAGAAAGATCGTTGGCTACTCTGCCTCGCTGCAGCACCAAAATGCAGCTGATAGCTCAGGACCATATAATCTCCCTGAAGTATAGAGCGTGGATCTACAGGCATCAATTCAACGAACATGCTCTGGCTATTTCTTAAATGCCATTCATGCTGCAAAATCAGTCCACTAAACAAGGCTATATTCAAGATGGCCAAATAAAGAGGAAGAAACTTTTTCATCTGGGCTCCCCTTCTCTATCTTCCAGCATTGGTCGGTTTAAAACATAAGCCAGCAGCAGTACCAGCAGCCCGGATGCAAAAATACTGAGACTTTTAAAAAGAAAGCTTAGACCCAGATTGTAATACAGCATCCATAACCAGAAGACCAGCAGCAAGATGGACAGCGCCTGTATCCAAACATGCCGATAAACAATCGCCCACGCCATCAGCAGCAGAATTATTAAAATTTCAAAATAGCCCAGCCAGATTAATACTATTCCCAAGACGGGAACCAGCCACAGGAAATGCCGATTAAATTGCTGTTTATATAGCAGAATAAAGCTCAGTAGCCATATTGCCGGTAAAGTATAAAAAACCATGAGATTTTCAAGATAATGATGATCAGCTGGATGAACGCCCCCCTGCTTAAATAAAGTTTGTAATATTGCGGTGGCTGCCAGTATGCAGATCATCCATAAGTGTATACTTTTGCTATAGCGGGATTCCAACCAATAGCTGGTACGTATTAAAATAATAATGAGAATCAGATAATTGATTGACATCGCAATCAGCAATAATTGGTCATGCTGTATTTTTGAATAGAAGGTTGCAATCGCTAAAATATGTGCCATTAATAATTGCAACAATACCACCCACCAATGCATACGGCTCCGCATACTCAGCAGCGTAATCCCTAGCTGAATCAACCAGATCAGCATCAGGCTATCCGTTAGCCACTCCGTATGAATCAGAACGGCGGCCTGACCACATAGCCACAAACAATACGCAAACTGGCGCAGAAAAACAGAGTTCCTGGTATGAATCAACCAGCAGGCAGCCCCGATAAAAACTGCACCCATAAAAATGGAAAAACTTTTCCAATAGGTCAGTAATAAGGCAGCCAGAATGATTCCAGCAATCCATGCACCTAGCGCCAGTGGAATCACTGAAAACCTGCTTTTGGGGAGGAGCTTCATCAACAAGCCACTGATCCCAGCGAACCAAGCAAAGATCAGTACAGCCAGAACCAGCAAGCCTCCGGCTGATTCCTGCAAATAGGACTTGGTCAGATCCAAGATCAGCACACTCATACTCAGCGCGAGTCCAGCCACCAGCAAACTGGTTTCCAGCTGCTTACGAAGGCTGTAAAAATAAGCACTGAATATGAGGGGCAAACTTAATACCGAACCTAAATACCAGATAGAGTTCGAGTTGATAAACTGGAACATGCTCACTATGGAAATTATCACCACAGCCACAATCAACAGATAACGCAAAACCGAATAAAATTGCAGGGCATAGAAAAAGCTAACACCGGTGAGTACATTCAGAGCCAACCAATAGGCAGGCTCGGCACGTTCCATCCAGAAGCTCTGCTTGAAATACAGATACAGTGCCAACTGGCTAATCACACAAAATAAAGCAAAAACACCAATATTCGGACGATACAACCAAGGTAAGAGCAATAAAGCCCACAGTAAAAAAAGCTGATAACTATCCGCCCCTGTTTGATAAATCTGCCCTATCACCGCTAGGCTTAAGCCCAGCATCAGCCCCACAACACCATCTAGACTTTGTCTTACCATTTCTCGTGCACTAAAGCGCATGCTGAGCAATGCCGAAGTCAGCACTAAAGCTTGTGGAATCAGGAGCTGTACCCACTTGGGAAGCATCCACCAGTTCGCAGCCAGCAGATATACAATACTGATAGCGATCAGCCCAATTCCAATGATCTGTAGGTATTGAATAACAGCAGGTTGAGTAAATAGCAGGGGTGAAAATGGATGGTCTGACTTTATGATTGTTTTAGACATTCTGAGCGGTTCAGTTTTATTTGATTTTACCTTAGCATAATTTTTACTGACTCTTCCAGACAGGATCGTTAAATCTCACTTACCTACATCCTTGTTTTTATTTATTTTATAATTAAGCCAGCAAACTATAAATACCATAAAAGGCAACCATGACCAGAATCATACCGCACCCTGCCAGCAAATACGGATAAAAACGAGAGTGCGATAAACGGTTAAAACCTAAATACACAATAGATAAGCAAAGAAAGTCCAGTACAACCCAGCTTAAAATCAAAATGATTAAACTCAAATCAAGATTTGGCGTAATCCCGATAAATTGCGTAAAAAAGCCAGCGAAGAAAAGAATATCTTTAGGATTGGAAATTCCGACCAGAAAGCCGCGACGAAAACCGCCAGATGCTGCCGACAGAGACTGATGTCCCTGTACTACCTGACCTTGCCAGACTTCTCGGAAAATCTGCAAGCCCAGATAGCCAATATATATGCAGCCCAATAGCTTGATAGCATCCCACCATTGTTCATTAATGAGCAGCAAACCTCTTAGACTGAGTACTGATAGAGCAATGAGCACCAACGAAGCCAGGTTGGTTCCAAAAATAGTCTGTAATGCATGCCGATAACCACCTTTTAAACCAGCACTGGCGACCAGCAACATAACAGGTCCAGGCGTAGTGATCATCATTACGACCGCCAGACAGTACAGCATATATTCACTGATATTCATCCGATTCCTCAGCGATACTTACTCTATTTTTATATTAAAAAAAGAGGACTTAGTCCTCTTCTTGTAAATGAATCAAATGCTGGCCAATGCTATCAGCCCGTAAAAAGGCCAAGTCATAACTGGCTTGGGCCAAGGCCAGCACCCGACGTTCAAACTCCTGCCAAAGAGGACGCACTTGCTTATAATGAATGCCCAGCCCGCTTTCATCGGTGAAATGGCGGTTCTTTTCACACAGCTTTAAAGCATGATACAACTTTCGGCCTTTGCTGGCATCATCACGCAAACGCACACGTTTGGAACGGACAAAGTTTTCTACATGCTTTAAATCAGCATGTGGCAGCATCGGCACTAAAATCTGGTCTAACTGTATATCTAGTCGCTGCCAGACCACGCTATGCTGTTCAGCAGTATAAGTATTCCATTGAATGACTTCATGATTAAAACGGCGACAGCCACGACAGACCGCATCTCCAAATACGGTAGAACAACGCCCTGCACAAGGGGTTAAAGATGCAATACGACGATCCGAACTCAAAACTTACTCCAACTGTGCTGCAATTTTTAGCATTTGCATCATTGTCCCAAAATCTTGGGTCGGCATGACTATACACGCTCTCCTGAATGAATTGAAGCCTGTTAAAAGCCGGTGTTTTACTCGCTTATTCACCCGAATCACGTTAAAATATGCGCCTTTTAAACTATCATGCTACGTTGGAGTATTCCATGAACGCTACTGTAGAACAGCTTGCACCTGTAGAACAGCAAGCGACGACTGGTTGGGTTGTTGCCGCACTTTATCAATTCAAAGAAGTTCAGAACCCTGCGGATCTGCAACAACGTCTTTTGGACTTGGTAAATACCATCAACCTTTGCGGTACTCTGATTGTGGCAGGTGAAGGCATTAACGGCACAGTGGCGGGTGACCGTGCTGCCATTGATCAAGTTCATCAGTTCCTGCTTGATGAAGGCTTTGAACAGATGGAATATAAAGAGTCACACAGCTCTGACAAACCCTTCCGGAAAATGAAAATCAAGCTGAAGCAAGAAATTGTGACCTTGGGCGTAGAAGTAAAACCACGCGATTTGGTCGGCCACTATCTGGACCCTAAAGAATGGAATGAACTGATTGCACGTGATGACGTGATTCTCGTCGACACCCGTAACGATTACGAATATAAAGCCGGTACATTTAAAGGTGCGATTGATCCAAAAACTGAAACTTTCCGTGAATTCCCGGAATACGTGAAAAATAATCTGGAACAGCATAAAGATAAGAAAATTGCCATGTTCTGTACTGGCGGAATTCGCTGTGAAAAATCAACTTCTCTCTTGCTTCAAGAAGGCTTTACCGAAGTTTATCACTTAAAAGGCGGCATCTTAAAATACCTGGAAGAGACACCACCTGAAGAAAGCATGTGGGAAGGTGAATGTTTCGTATTTGATGGCCGTACTGCGGTCACACATGGCATGGAAGAAGGCCAGAACACCAAATGTCACGCCTGTGGCTGGCCGTTGAGTCCAGAAGAAGTAGCACTGCCGAGCTATGAACATGGTGTTTCCTGCGTGTACTGCATTGATAAAACCACCGAGAAGCAAAAAGAAGGTTTCCGCATGCGCCAATCGCAAATTCTGGCGGCAAAACGTAAACGTCTTTAAACCAAGCTTTGTAAACAAATATATATAAGCCCTCTTCGGAGGGCTTTTTATTTACATAAAAACACATCTGCAATAAAAAGCTTACTAATTATTTACCAAGACATGCATTTTTTTCAGATCAAGCTTGCTAGTCTTATAACCAAACACCTTTAAACACTTAAGTCTTTCATTAATAACTAAATATTTAAAATGAAAAGGAACGTAAAATGACGAGTTCACTTGCACCGGATTCTGAAAATATTGTCAGATTCCAGACTCAAGAAAATATAAAATTACAGCGAATGAATCAGGTTACTGAGGAACTGGAACGCCAGTCACATTTATTTATTGTCATTCTAGGTACCGTGATTGGGGCAATTTTAGCCCTGTTTGTCAGTTATCACATTAATGCTACCGCGGTACATTTTTTATTGCTAAGTGTTTTACCGATCTGTTTGGCCTATCTATTACGTAAAGTTTATATCTACACCTTAAGTCACAGTTAATTGCTGCGATCTCAGTTATATATCTCAACTTTACTGTATAAAAAATACTCCTTAGCATATAGGGATTATTTTTTATTGACTTATTTACCATGAATCTAACCGAATGGATTATCTCTGTCATGGAAAAACTGGGCTATCTCGGTATTGCCCTGCTGATGTTTCTAGACAATGTCTTCCCTCCTATTCCCTCTGAAATCATTATGCCCTCTGCAGGCTATTCAGCTTCTCAAGGCCAATTGCTTCTAAGTGGAGTGATTATTGCTGGCTCTTTCGGTTCCTTAATCGCTGCTGCTCTCTTGTACTGGATTGGCTATAAATTCAATCATGACAGTATTTTCAAATTCGTCGACCGTTATGGCAAACTCCTGTTTATCAAATCCAAAGATGTCAAAACCTCTCTGCAATGGTTTGAAAAGTATGGGCATCGGATTGTATTTTTTGGCCGCATGGTGCCTGCTGTACGCTCCCTGATCAGTATTCCTGCTGGCATGAGCGGTATGCCTTTCTGGAAATTCATGTTCTATAGCAGTTTAGGAACGGTCATCTGGACCACATTTCTGGCCTGTGTCGGTTTTTATTTTGGTGAGAACCAGCAACTGATGCAGCAAATCTTCAGCAAAGTTAGTTATGTAATCCTCGCTATCGTCCTAGTGCTGATTAGCTGGATGTTATACCGTAGACACCAGCGTAAAAATCAGCCATCCTGAATCGGACTCTACAAAAGGAGGCTAGAACAATGTCGCATTATCTAAAATATTTTGCCACTATTTATCTTGCCTTGGTGATATTGATTGGCATCCTCATCTATATATTGAATCTGGGAGTCATTATCCTGATCCCGGCCCTGATTGCTGCGGCTTTCCTGAGTGCCCGCCATTTTGTAAAAACACAACAGCGTTTACCCAGCAAAGAAGAGAAAAGTAAACTGGTATGGGGGTCGACCACCATCGCGATGGCTTTCGGGTTTATTTTTCTATTTGTCATGATCTGGCTTCATCCACAAACTGAAGAAGTTTTCCGAACCACAGCTTATGCAGGCAGAGGCCCAAATTCATTTTTGGTCGCCGCCCTGATTGGCTTACATGGCTTAGTCTTTCATATCGCTTATAATGGCTATGCCCGCTACAGTCTGGCCAAATTGCTAAAGAAACCTACTTAAAACTGGCCTTTTCCTGGATGGGTGTCAAAATACTGGCTGGTATCAAATGGCACTCATCCAGTTTATGCCAATGTATCTTGCTGAATATTATAATTCTTAGATTAGCATTTTAATAAAACAGCAAAACTCACTGACCTTCCTCCTCCAGGTTAAGTGAACACAATACATATCCTATTTAAGATAATAAAGTCGGTTGACACTTCATAGATGTTTGCGACATACAAGATAGATCTGGCAAGATTTTTAGCTGACGTGAGGCAGGAAATTTCGCCCTTTTAACTGGAGGACGCATAACGAAATAGCAGCAAAAAATATGCTAATTGATCCTCTACGCAGTATGACTGCAATATGAGCTGCTGATGTAGCAACCCCGATCAAATTTGCACACGAAGCAATATTTACCCAGTAAGGGAGGGGGAAAAAAAGCTGGTTTGGGGCTGTCTCGGGGTCAGTGTATTGCTGAGCCTGAGCATCATGGTGTTGTAACTGGTATTCCAAGAGAGAAATCTTACGCGAGATGCTGTACCGCCCTTATGTTTCGGCGAACTTAGCAAAAATAATCTTAAAGCCATTCAGATAAAGTCACAACTAAAACCATTGGCTTATCACCAGAATAGCGAGACATAAAAAAAGCACCCAGGGGTGCTTTTTTTATTTTACCGAATTATTCTGGTGTGTGATACATCAGATATAACTCATTCAGGTTTTCCGGGATTTCTTCTGCAAGTTCATCCATAAGCTGACCATTGCGACGGAAAGACTCCATTTGCGGATCTTCTTCATCAATGCCACTAAACACCATAATTGGCAGAGTCAAATCTACCAGCTGTTCTTCAAACTCTTCAGTGAACCAGGCTTCTTCGTTCAGGAACATGGCGTCAACAAAACCTACACTCCAGTCCCCCAGACTAGAATCGGTATCTGCTTCTTCAATCTCGAAGGGGAAACTGATTCCTTCTTCGTTGGCCAAGCTTTGACGAATTGCCTCTAACCATGTTTTTACCTGATTGATGATTTCTGCAGGTACTTTTTTCTGGTTACCTTCAAACAGCTCATCTAACCATTTGTCGAACTGTGGGCCGACAGCAATTGCACACAGGAAACCATGAGTTGCTGCAAAATCCAGACCATACTCATTTTGGTCGCCATCCAGATATTCACTCAACTGGTCTAAATCTAAAGCACTCATTTCATATCCAAACTTAGAAAACCGAAGGGTTTAGCATAGCATTTATTCAGTCCATGCTAAATCCAAATCGGCTAATCTTCCTCATCGAAATCGTCATCATCGTCGAAGTCGTAGTCAAAATCTTTGAGTTCACGTTCCAGTCGGCGCTGAGACAACAACTCATCAATCAGACGGCGTTTTTCCAATGATTCTTTCGCACTCAGCTTACTTGATGCTTCATCAAAATTAACGTCATCATCACCGTAGCTATCATCCAGCTCAAAATCTGTTGAAGACACTAAAACTACCTCGTAGTGAAAAATATAATGGGTCTAGGCGCTATTTATCTTGCCTTCTAAAACTTGTCAAGTTTTATTTATATATTTTGTATGTGTATACCAATTGGCTCTTGTTTTTCTACTACATAATTGTGTATTAATTAGCATATTAGGTATTGAATGTTTTTTATCCACCAGATAAAAGACATTTCTATAAAATAAGATCAGGAAATGCACTTGAAAAGATAAACTTAGGCCTAATATTCATATTCAATTGTACTTTCAAACATTTTGATAAAATCATGCTTGACTGATCAATTCCAAAATTATTTCAGTGAATTGTGCTATGATGCACGGTTTTTCACTGCCACAGATTCAACGAGAGTAAGCAAAGATGAGCGATATGACTTCCCCTACTTCTCAAGTAGCGGCTCTGATTAGCCGAGGCAAAGAACAAGGTTACTTAACCTTCGCTGAGGTTAACGATCATCTCCCGGACTCCATCACAGAAAGCGAACAGATTGAAGACATCATTCAAATGCTGAATGACGTGGGTATTCCTGTCCATGACCGCGCTCCTGAATCTGATGATGCGATGTTTGAGGATAATGCAGAAGCTGCCGATGAAGTTGCAGAAGAAGAAGCTGCAGCGGTACTTGCATCTGTAGAAAATGAACCAGGTCGTACCACTGACCCTGTACGCATGTATATGCGTGAAATGGGGACGGTTGAGCTCTTAACGCGTGAAGGCGAAATTAGCATTGCAAAACGGATTGAAGAAGGTATCCGTGACATTCTGCACTCGATTGCTTACTGGCCAAATGCAGTGGGCGTTGTACTCCAAGAATATAAAGATTATGAAGCCGGCGAACGTCGTCTGGCTGACATTCTGTCAGGGTATTTAGACCCTGAAACTGATGAAGCAATTCCAGAAGTTATCGAAGAGGAAGCTGAGCTTCCAGAGGAAAAAGCATCTGCCGCCAAGTCCACCAAAGAAGTAAAACTGGATGATGACGAGGAAGAGGAAGAAGCTGAAACTGAAGAGGAATCTGAAGCAGATTCAGGTCCGGATCCAGAAATTGCCAGAGCCCGCTTTACTGAACTTTCAGATGCCTGGAAAAACACCAAAGCGGTTCTGGAAAAACACGGCCGCAATAGTAAAGAAGGCGAAGAAGCCCTGCAAGCACTCGCATCTGTGTTCATGATGTTCAAATTTACACCGCGTCTGTTTGATCTGATTTCTGAAATGATTCGTGGTACGCATGAGCAGATCCGTAGTGCAGAACGTGAAGTGATGCGTTATGCAGTCCGTCGTGGCCGTATGGACCGTACCCAGTTCCGTACGACATTCCCGGGCCAGGAATCAAATCCAGCCTGGTTAGATGAGCAAATCGCAAAAGCACCTGCTGATCAGAAAGGCTATCTGGAAAAAGTTCGTGCTGACGTACTGGCCTTCCAGCAAAAAATTGCAGATATTGAAAATGAGCTTGGCTTAAGCGTTCGTGACATCAAAGAGATTGCGAAACGTATGGCGGTAGGTGAAGCAAAAGCGCGTCGTGCCAAGAAAGAAATGGTGGAAGCGAACTTGCGTCTGGTGATTTCGATTGCCAAGAAATACACTAACCGCGGCTTGCAGTTCCTAGATCTGATTCAGGAAGGTAACATCGGTCTGATGAAGGCTGTAGACAAGTTCGAATACCGTCGTGGTTACAAGTTCTCGACCTATGCCACCTGGTGGATTCGTCAGGCGATTACCCGTTCAATCGCAGACCAGGCGCGTACGATCCGTATTCCAGTACACATGATTGAAACTATAAACAAGATCAACCGTGTATCGCGTCAATTGCTTCAGGAAATGGGCCGCGAACCGACTCCTGAAGAACTGGGCGAACGTCTGGAAATGGATGAGGTTAAGGTACGTAAAGTACTGAAAATCGCCAAAGAGCCGATTTCGATGGAAACACCAATCGGTGATGATGAAGATTCGCATCTGGGTGATTTCATTGAGGATAGCAACATCACTTCACCAGTTGATGCAGCAACCTCAGAAGGCTTGAAAGAAGCAACCCGTGAAGTTCTGGAAAATCTGACTGAACGTGAAGCGAAAGTCCTGAAAATGCGTTTCGGTATCGACATGCCAACGGATCACACGCTGGAAGAAGTCGGTAAACAATTTGACGTAACCCGTGAACGTATCCGTCAGATTGAAGCGAAAGCACTACGTAAATTACGCCACCCTTCCCGCTCTGAACACCTGCGTTCATTCCTGGAAAACGACTAATTCTTAACGCGTGATGGGGACTTGAAAGATTGCTATGGGTCTCCATTATGTATTTAAGAGAATCTCAAAGCCTGCTCTTTTGCAGGCTTTGTCTATAAAATTTGAGGTGAACTATGATAGACCGCACTCCATCTCGCGAACTCCGTGAAGATCTTTGGGTATTTCCAATGGACTACCCAATTAAACTCATTGGTAATGCAGGTACAGAATTGCACGGTGCTGTCGTAGAAATTTTAGTGAAGCATTTTCCTGAATTTGACCAGACGACTTTAAAAGTGCAGCCGTCGCGTACAGGTAAATATCACTCTATTACTGCGCAGCTTCGGTTTGAAGAGCTTGACCAAGTTCATGCGCTTTATGCGGACCTTGCAGCTTGCGAACATATTCGCACAGCGCTGTAATCAGCATAATAAAAAAAGCACGCAAATCTGCGTGCTTTTTTATGCGCTTTACGCCATGAGCCACAATAAAAAAATAGAACTCGGAGCCTACCCTATTGCTCTATTGGGCTTGCAATTCATTATAATGAATCTGATACATTTGACCCAAAAAGGACTTTCACAGCGTGGCTGAAACTGTTCAAAAACCTGAATTGATTATCCGTCAGTACAACCAGCTGACGCCTTATGAAGACCGTTTTCTGGAAATGAAACATTTTACCGAAAACCGTAATGCTCATACCCCCGATGAGCTGTGGATCTTACAGCACCATGATGTATTAACCCAAGGTCAGGCGGGTAAACCGGAACATATCCTGGTTCCTAGTAATATTCCTGTTATACAAACAGATCGTGGCGGTCAGGTCACCTGGCATGGTCCGGGGCAGCTGGTGGCCTATTTTATGTTTGACCTAAATCGTCTCGGCTGGAATGTGCGTACACTGGTGTCCTATGCCGAACAGCTGATGATTGACCTGTTAAAAAAATACGGTATAGAAGCCTATGCCAAAGCTAATGCACCGGGTGTTTATGTCGCAGAACGCAAGATAGGTTCTTTGGGCTTTAAAATCCGTAAAGGGCGTTCTTACCATGGCTTGGCACTCAATATTGACTGCGAATTGACCGGCTTCCAGACCATCAATCCCTGTGGCTACGCTGGGCTGGAAATGGTTCGAATCCATGACCTGCTGAGTCAGCCACCGACATTTGCCGACTTGTGTCAAGATATTATTGAAAATTTAAGCAGCAGCGGTTACTTTACACACATTAATATTGAACAAAAATAAAGCCTTTGCATTTCACCTTTAAATGAATTAGAGTATTTACTCTAAACAAATAATACCAAGATAAGGATTATCATGTGATTGCGAAGAAATCCGTAAAACCTGCTTTGCAGCTTGCCTATGTCAAACTGATGATGGATATCATCGGTCGCGGTCTGGTCATGGCCAGTCAGGTAGATGCAGAAATCCAACAGGAAATCACCCAGTTTCCTGCCAATTTTAGCCTTTCAATGAACGTATTTCCGAATGGCCCGGCCTTTGTTGCCAGAGTGACTGAAAACCATCAACTGGAGTTGGTGAAGAACAGCAAGATTAAACCCGATCTCACCATTACCTTTAAGCATTTGCATCATGCCTTTCTGGTATTTTCTTTTCAGGAAAGTACTTCACAGGCTTTTGCCAATGACCGGATGATTGCGGATGGCGATATTTCCAATGCGATCCGCCTGGTACGCTGCCTCAATAAAATGGAAGCGTTGATTTTACCAAAATTAGTGGCCGAACTGGCTGTCAAAGAATATCCAAGCAATTTGAGTTTAAAAGAAAAATTAACTGGAGCTGCCAATATCTATCTCAAAGTAGCCCAATCTTATTTCAAGCGGAGTGCATAACCCATGGCTAAACCATATTACGAATTCTTCTGCCCGGTCAAAGTCATTGCCGGTCATGCCGCGTTAGAACATATTCCATTTGAACTGGCTACCTTGGGAGCAAAGCGTCCACTGATCATTACCGATAAAGGGGTACGCGCCAACAATCTGCTTATACCGATTGAAGACGCTTTTGAATCTGCCGATGCCGTGATTGCGGGCATTTTCGATGATGTTCCGCCAGATTCGAGTCTGGAAACAGTACGCAAAGCTGCAAAGCTATATCGTGATCACGATTGCGATGCCATTATTGCAGTTGGGGGCGGTTCAGTCATTGACACTTCAAAAGCGACCAATATTCTAGTCTCTGAAGGCGGTAATGATTTACTGAAATATTCAGGTGCACATAACCTGCCCAAACCGCTCAAGCCTTTCTTTGTGATTCCGACGACCTCAGGCACTGGCTCAGAAGTGACCATGATCGCTGTTGTGTCAGATACTGAAAAGAATGTCAAAATGCCGTTTGCCTCTTATTATCTGATGCCGCATGCAGCAATTCTTGATCCGCGCATGACCCAAACGCTCCCCCCACATCTTACAGCAATGACAGCGATGGATGCCATGACCCATGCAGTAGAGGCCTATACCTGCATGGCAGCCAATCCAATTTCAGATGCTTATGCCACCGCAGCAATTAAAAAGATTAGCGCACACCTGTTTAATGTTCTGGACACGCCAACCGATGCACAAGGACGCTTAGAGCTGGCTCAGGCATCGACCATGGCCGGTATTGCCTTTTCTAACTCTATGGTGGGACTGGTTCACTCACTCGGTCATTCCTTAGGTGCGGTCGCGCACCTGCCGCATGGTTTATGTATGAACCTGTTCCTGCCTTATGTGCTGGAATACAACAAAGAGGTCAATGGAGAGAGAATTGCCGATTTACTTCTGCCTCTGGCCGGTGCAGATATTTATGCACAAACACCAGCGCATTTACGTGCTGATAAAACCATCGCGATGATTATGACGATGCGTGACCGCATTTATAGTCTGACTAAATTACCGCGGACTTTAAGTGAAACCGGCAAAATTTCTGAAGCACAACTGGATGAAGTGGCTGAAAAAGCCCTGAATGATGGGTCAATCATTTACAACCCGAAAGAAGCCACGCTAGAAGATTTGAAATCTATCTTAAAAAAGGCTTGGTAATTACTGAAAAATAAGCCAATATAGCGAAAATTTTAGCCTGATGTTTTTTTAAACATCAGGCTTTTATCTTGCATGAACGCTATTTTTTAACAAACAGCATATTTTTGCAGTTCTAAAGTTAAAAATAGCTAGCAAAAGCCATCATTTTGGAATAGATTGGCGCACTTTTACAGAAAAATGTAGGGGGGATCGTTCGTCTCAAACGATCCTTATTTAATATGACTGATCCTTGATCAACGATTAAGAGGATAACGCCGTTGACTAATTTCTCTGGGACTCAATCGGCAGCTAAACTGCAAAAAACGCTAGGACTCTGGCACATCATTATTATTGGTTTGGCTTATATTCAGCCAATGACCTTATTTGATACTTTCGGTTTAGTATCAGAAGCAAGTCACTTCCATGTTCCTACTTCTTACATCATTGCCCTGATTGCAATTTTGTTTACTTCGATCAGTTATGGTCATATGATCCGTCGCTACCCCTCTTCGGGTTCAGCCTATACCTATGCGCAAAAATCAATTCATCCAAATATTGGCTTCATGGTCGGCTGGTCGTCGTGGTTGGATTATCTGTTATCACCGATGGTCAATATCATCCTGGCGGTCATCTATCTGAAGGCCTTGTTCCCGGATATTAACCCTTGGGTTTGGGTGGTAGCTCTGACGGCCTTTATGACCGGAATCAACCTGCGGGGTGTGCGTTTTGTCGCTAACTTTAACAGTATGATTGTGTTGATCCAGTTAATCGTGATCGCGGCCTTTACCTGGATGGTATATACCAAGCTCCAGGCCGGTTTCAATGCTGAAGGTCTAATTACTGCGGAACAGCGTTATCAGTTATGGAGTATGGAACCGTTCTGGAATGAGTTAACCTCGGTCGGTGCCCTGATTACAGGAGCTACCCTGCTATGTTTTTCTTTCACCGGATTTGACTCTTTAAGTTCACTGGCGGAAGAAACCAAAGATACCGAGAAAACCCTGCCTAAGGCAATTTTCTTAACCGCTTTAATTGCAGGTGTGATCTTCATTATCAGTACCTACTTCATGCAGCTCTATTTCCCGTCAGCACCTGGGACTTACTTTAAGAATATTGCCGAGACCCAACCAGAAATTCTGTTATTGGTCGGTGGCTCGCTGTTCCAGTCTTATGTACTGGCATTTGCGATCGTAACGGTGATGGCATCCGGCATTTCTGCACATGCTGGTGTATCGCGTTTAATGTATGTGATGGGTCGCGATGGTGTGATCAACAAGAAAATCTTTGGTCATATCAGCCCACGTAATTTCACCCCGTCTTACAATATTATGATTGTGGGTGCTGTTGCGCTGACTGCGGGCTTCATGGATCTGGATATCGTGATTTCCATGATCAGCTTTGGTGCATTGACTGCATTTACTTTTGTGAACCTGTCTGTCATTTCACGCTATGCTTTGCGTGATGGCCGGACCAAAACAGCAAAAGATATTTTCAGCTTTGTGGTTATTCCCCTACTGGGCTTCATCAGTGTTTTTGCTATGTGGCTGGAAATTGAAGAAACTGCATTGAAATATGGTTTATGGTGGGCGATGTTTGGTATTTTGTACTTGGGTTATAGAACCAAGGGCTTTAAGCACCCAGCTCCTCAACATAACGAATTTGAATAATGTTTAACTTTAAAAAAGGCGCTTGATGCGCCTTTTTTAGGCTTGGATTTTGCTGTGCTTAGTGTAAACGGCAATCAAAGCCCATCTTGGTATTGACCCGATTATTCTGATAACCCAGTTTTTCAATAAACCCGTCACGATTCGACAAGAGTTTCTGGTCTTCGGGGCGTAAACGGGCTTTATTTTCAACCATGAGCTGATACATTTCATTGACCACTTGTTGGAAAATATCACAGACTTCCTGACGTTTGGACTGCTTCAGTTTACGTCCATGCCAGGTCCATTCAAAATCATCACGCTGAAGTGATTGCCCCCACTGCTCAATGCGAAGATTTAAACGCTGCTGCATCTCTGTCAGACTCTGCTGCACTTCTGCCTGAGTGATAGGCTGAATCTTTTCTGTCGCTGCTACTGTTTCCTCTTCAGCATGAAGCGGTAAAGCGGTCATTCCCAAATATAGGGCGAGGGACAGTGTTAAGATCGGCTTCAGACACATATCCTTGTTATTTCCGTTGCTTTTATTCAGCTCATCATAACAAATGAAGCCAAGAGGAGGATGAGTGTTGGGAAAATAAAAAAGCTGCCCTTAGGCAGCTTGTCATGCATCCAAAGATTAAAGAGCTTTAAAACCCTGCTGACGCCAGGCTTCATAGACAATCACGGCAGTGGCATTCGACAGGTTCAAACTACGGGAATTTTCAGCCATCGGCAGACGAATCCAGTGCTTTTGTGGGAACATCAAACGTACCTGTTCAGGCAGGCCTCGGGTTTCAGGCCCCATGAGTAGCGCCACCGGGCGGTTTAAATCTGAGGTATGCGGCGTTTCAAAACCTTTGGTGGTCAGCGGATAAACCGCATCAATTCCCACACCCTTGCTGGCCAGATCAGCCAGACAATCTTCGATATTGTCCCAGATCTGTAGATTGGCATATTCATGATAATCTAAACCAGCCCGTTTCAGTTTTTTATCATCCAGCTCAAATCCTAGCGGTTTGATCAAATGTAATTGTGCGCCGGTATTGGCACACAGGCGAATGATATTCCCTGTATTTGCGGGAATTTCTGGTTCATAGAGAACGACATGGATCACTTTTATTCACTCAATATTTTAAATATAGGCACAGGGTTTAGCTGATGTATCGGATCTAAACATTGTTCCTGCATAGTTTTTTACAGATATAACAGATCAAGGGCATTAAGTGCCGCTCACCTTATACAGGACTTACGACCTGCGCTTAACGTTCTTACAGAGCCACAATCACGCCTCAGCGCGCTCCTGCCATTGCAATTGTTCACGCAAGCGGACCACCTCACCAATAATGGTTAAAGTCGGGGCCTGTATTTGATGTTCGGATACTTGAGCTGCAATATTTTGCAGGGTTCCCACTACAACTTTCTGCTCGGGTGTGGTGCCTTTAGACACCAAAGCCACAGGCATATCAGAACGCTGACCATGCTCAATTAACTTTTTGCAAATAGTTTCCAGTCCGATCAGACCCATATACAACACCAGTGTCTGATTTTCATAAACCAGCTCAGACCAAGGCAATTCAGGTGAACCTTCTTTTAAATGTCCGGTCAGAAAACGTACACTTTGTGCATAATCACGATGAGTCAGTGGAATTCCGGCATAGGCTGAACAGCCCGATGCAGCTGTAATCCCCGGAACCACCTGAAATGGAATACCTGCAGCAAAGAGCTCTTCAATCTCTTCACCCCCTCGCCCAAAAATAAAAGGGTCCCCCCCTTTTAAACGGCAGACCCGCTTGCCTTCACTGGCATATTTCACCAGCAAGGCATTGATTCCTTCCTGTGGAACGGCATGATTGGAACGCGCCTTACCAACATAGACTTTTTCTGCATCACGGCGGCACAGCTCCATAATCGGTGCCGAGACCAGACGGTCATAGATGACGACATCCGCTTGTTGCATTAAACGCAGAGCCTTGAGGGTCAAAAGCTCTGGATCACCTGGTCCCGCTCCGACCAAATAGACTTCACCTTTCGGTTGCTGCCATTCATTTAAGGTTTGCTCAATCAAGCGATCCGCTTGGGCCAGATTGTCATTAAATACGTGTTCTTTCAGCGGACTGGCGTACAGGTCTTCCCAGAAAATCCGGCGTTTATCCGGATTGCTAATTTTGGCTTTCACCGCAGCACGCCATTTTCCAGAAAATTCAGCCAGTTTTCCCATGCCGTGCGGAATAACAGCTTCTAACTGGGTACGGATCTGGCGAGACAGCACAGGCGATGTGCCATTAGTCGCCACAGAAATTACCAAAGGAGAACGGTCAACAATCGCCGGCACCATAAAACGGCAATGCGGCGGATCATCAACACTGTTGACCAATACATTTTCAGCTTCACAGGCTATAAATACCTGCTGATTAGTATCGGCTTCATCGGTCGCCGCAATCACCAAACGGTATTGGCGCAGCGGCAGGTCGACACTAAAACGTGCCTGCACATACTGCCCAGCGGACTGCTGCACAATCTCCAGCAAAGCCGTTTCAATTTCAGGAGCAATCACATGAATGATCGCCCCGGCTTTCTGCAGCAATAATGCTTTCCGGTAGGCAATATGCCCACCACCGACAATCAGACAAGGTTGCTGCTGCAACTTTAACGAGATTGGAAAAATATCCACGGATTACCTCAAAACTTTAAATCTGACTGTCTATATCTTGATGCTGCACAAAATGCTGTGTACCGACCTTAGTCGATATAGCTTACCCCACCCATATATGGACGCAATACTTCCGGAATCTCGATTGAACCATCAGCACGCTGATAGTTTTCCATAACCGCCAGCAAGGTACGACCTACAGCCAGACCTGAACCATTCAAGGTATGCACAAATTCAGTTTTCTTCTGGTCAGCACGGTAACGCGCTTTCATACGGCGTGCCTGGAAATCTCCCATATTTGAACATGATGAAATTTCCCGGTAAGTATTTTGGCTTGGCACCCAGACCTCCAGGTCATAGGTCTTGGTTGCACCAAACCCCATATCGCCCCCACACAAGATGATCTTACGGTATGGCAAACCTAAGGCTTGCAAAATACCTTCTGCATGACCGGTTAACTCCTCCAAAGCCTGCATAGAGGTTTCAGGTTTTACGATCTGCACCATTTCTACTTTGTCGAACTGGTGCTGACGGATCAGACCACGGGTATCACGGCCATAAGAACCTGCCTCACTACGGAAACATGGCGTATGCGCTGCATATTTCAGGGGCAGACGTTCTGCATCAATGATTTCATCACGTACAAAGTTGGTCACTGGCACTTCAGCAGTCGGAATCAGATAAAATTCTTTTTCACCTTGCAGCTTAAATAAGTCTTCTTCAAATTTTGGCAACTGGCCTGTACCACGCAGGGAATCCGCATTGACCAGATACGGAACATAGGCTTCGGTATAACCATTTTGCAGGGTATGCGTATCCAGCATAAACTGGGTCAGCGCACGTTGCAGACGCGCCAATGGCCCTTTTAATACGCTAAAACGTGAACCGGTTAATTTGGTCGCTGTTTCAAATTCCAGACCGCCCATCATTTCACCCAGGTCAGTATGGTCTTTGATTTCAAAGTCGAAGGCGCGCGGTGTACCCCAAGTCAGGACTTCTACGTTGTCATTTTCATCCTTACCTTCAGGCACGGATTCATCCGGCAGGTTTGGAATAGACAGGGACTTTTCTTCGAGTTCAGCTTGCAGCTCAGCCAGCGCAATTTCAGCCGCCTTGATTTCATCACCAATCGCCGCCATACGGGTCATGATCTCAGAAGCGTCACCGCCTGCTTTTTTGATCTGACCCACTTGCTTGGCACCCGCATTACGCTCAGCTTGCAAGGATTCAGTTTTGGACTGAATCTCTTTACGGCGGGCTTCCAGTGCAGCCCACTCTTCTACATTCAGTTGCACGCCACGTTTTGCCAAGGCTAGATTTACAGCCTCAATATTATTTCTGAGTAATTTCGGGTCGATCATAACCAATCTTTGGATAAGAAAAAAACTGGCTATAGTGTAAGCTTTTAACGTTAAAAAATACAGTGATCAAGCCAATAGCTGGGGGTTATTAGAACAATATTTAAGGGCGCTCTTTGGACACAGCCGGCAAATATCGTGGCTGAAGAATACCGTTTAACTGTGAATAAGGCACTTTTAATTCCAGCACTCCCTGGGCGCCCAGACTCAACTCATTCTGCGGATAAACCAGCACCAGTCCCTGCCGATCCAGATAATAATTATCGCTCAACTTAAGCTGTGACTGTTTAACTTTTCCTTTCTTTAATTTGTTTGGATATTGCTGATCTACAACATTCATGAGTTCCGCCTCTCGCGTAGTCAACATGATCTCATGCAAAGCCAGACGCTTTTTATGCTCCAGATCTAAATTGATATATTCCTGATGCTGAATACGCTGACCAGAAGCTTTGGCCAGATGGCTGCTTTCCAGCACAAAGGTAGCAATCGGCCCCTGCTGCCCCACATAACTGACCCGAATCCTGCGCTGGTCTATAAGTCTGGATTGAGCCTGAGCAGATACCATCGGACTAAAGGCAACCGGTTCAGTACGTTTGATCCGCTCGATAAAATATTGGTCAATCCACGGGATATGGGTATCTACAGTAGATAGATCAAAGCGGACACAGCCTTCTTTGTCACAGACCATCGGAGCAGCCTCCTGAACAGGTACTGTTTTGGCCTCAATCTGTATTTCCTCTTTTTGTACCTTATTGTGAGATCCAGGCTGGCAACCGTATAAACCAAAAGTGAGGGCACTGCTGATTGACAGCCAGCGTAGGATATAAAATGGATATTGCTTCATCCCAGGCTCCTTATCCTTCAGCGCTTGTCACCTATTCAAGCCAAATTCTTTTATCTCTCTAAAATATGGCTGCTTTCAAATTGCCCTGTACATATCAAAAAAGCAACCCGTAGGTTGCTTTTAACTGTATTTATTCATCCAGCTTATTGATCAATAATATCCGTTCCCTTTGGCGGGGTAAAGTTAAAGGTGGAGGCCGGAATACTGCTATTCACTTTTACATTATTAAAGCGAATATGGGTCGTCTGTCCTAAAGAGTCCTGTAAAATCATCAGAGTAGGTGCTTTATTCGCGCCAAAACTGATGGTCAGACTTTCAAAGACACCATCGGTATTTTTGGGATACAGCGTATAATAAGTCTTGCCTTTGTTCGGCTGGGTCACACGATAAGACTGCATGATCTGATTGGTATTACCGGACAATAATAATGCAGGCGTGTTTGCTACCTGTTCATCCAGACTCTGACGTACTGCTTGTTGCAGGTCGGGGTCATAAATCCAGACGGTTTTACCCGTGGTCGCAATGGTCTGTTTCGATGGGCTTGACGTTTCCCAATAGAATTTACCCGGACGTTCTACCTTCATTACCCCTTTAAAGGTCTGATTCATATGCTGCGCGGTCAGCCCTTTATTCTGGGTGGTTTTAGGAGCGGTCAGCTTGGTGGTCTGCTCAAAGTTTGCAGTCAGACTACGAATATTGTTCAGCTGTTTGATCAGGCTGGTAGTGGCCTGTTGCTCCGAAGCCGCTACTGGCGCAGCAAACACGGTTGTACTCATGACCGGCCCTAAAGTGACTGCACCCAAGGCCATCGCACATACGGTTTTACGAAGCATTTGCATAATTTCACCTTTATATTTGCGTCAGCGCAATTTATTCAATGTCTCATCTTAAACGAAAATAAAAAGCTAAAATGATAGAAAATAAGAATTTTTGTATGGTTATTAATTCGAAATTGATTTTTTTGTTCATCATCATGAAGAAAAATTAACAATCACAAAGAAGCTCCTGCTCATTTCGGAGCTTCTTAAAATTCTCGTTATTTTATGAGTCTAGCCGCTATTTCCTTTATCATCCCACAGAAAAGCTCGTGCCAAAATAACGCAATTGATCATAGTGACCAGTTTATAGACATATTAATAGTTTTCAGTTAGACCACTCAAACCGATGATACTTCCCTGCTCACTTCCCCCCATTCCAACACTGATACTCAGCCCAGCATATTGAAACCGACCTCTGTAGGCTGTGTATTACCTTTGAAGCAAGCCTTGATCAAAGTTTTTTCAAAATTTTATTCATATCCCTATTCTATTTTTATACTTTTTGCTTTTAATTACTCACCTTAAAACAGGTAATTCAAGTCACGTTTAATTCTATATTTAAAACTCTTTTATTATGAATAGTTTCAAATTACGGGTTATTTTTCTTGTAAACTGGTAATTATTGAATGTTAGTTCAGCTGTGTTTAATAGTTCAGTTAACATAAAAAACCCGCAAAATTTGCGGGTTTTATTTCTATTAAAGCTTAAGCTTCAACAGATACGTAGCGACGACCGAATTGGCCTTTCACTTCGAATTTTACTACGCCATCAGCAGTAGCAAATAAAGTATGGTCACGGCCCATACCTACGTTTACACCAGCATGGAATTCAGTACCACGTTGACGAACGATGATGTTACCTGCAGTTACAGTTTGACCACCGTAAACTTTAACACCTAACATCTTAGGATTCGAATCACGACCGTTCTTAGTCGAACCACCGGCTTTTTTAGTTGCCATGTCTATTTACTCCTAGTAATTAGCCTGAGATACCAGTAATTTTCAACTCGGTGAACCATTGACGGTGACCTTGTTGCTTACGGTAGTGCTTACGACGACGCATTTTAACAATACGGATTTTGTCGTGACGACCATGGCTAACCACTTCTGCAGTTACTTTAGCGCCAGCTACAACTGGAGCACCGATTTGAATGCTCTCACCGTTTACAAGCATAAGTACGTCGTCAAACGTAATCGTTGCACCAGTTTCAGCTTTCAATAATTCAACTTTAAGGGTTTCGCCCTCAACTACACGGTGCTGTTTACCACCGCTTTGGATTACTGCGTACATAATGTACTCCAAATATGCCCGTGTCGTCGTGCCGATAAAGGAATATACCGATCTTAAAACGAACGCCACTGGGGGTTGCACAAGGGCAAGGATTTTAAGGGATATTTAAGAAAACAACAAGCCATTTCAGGCAAATAGTGCGATGTAAACTCACTGAAAATTTTAACAATTTAATTATGCTCATAAAATCAATTACTCATCTACGAGCTAATAAAAAATGATAGCGAGAAACAGTCAACTTTAAGTAATATAGCCAACCTATAAAATTCAAAGACATGCAAAGTCAGGCAAATTTTTTTTAGGCAAAAATGCCTGACCCACTCAAAGAAGTACGATAAAAGCTGATTTGTAGTGGAGTTTATGCATTTCTTATGTTTCACTCATGTTATAAATTGTTAAACTACGCGCTGCGATTTACCGAATTAGAGGTTTTCTTTGAAATGACCATCGACTTTAAGCAAGATATTCTCGCTCCTGTGGCTAACGACTTTGCTGCGATGGACACATTTATTAATGAAGGGATTACTTCAAAAGTTGCTTTGGTTATGGCAGTTAGCAAACATGTGGTGGAAGCTGGCGGTAAACGCATGCGCCCGATCATGTGCCTTTTGGCAGCTAAAGCCTGTGGTGCAGAAAACCTGGAACAACACCGCAAACTGGCTGCGATCATTGAAATGCTGCATACCGCCACGCTGGTTCATGATGATGTCGTAGATGAATCTGGCCTGCGCCGTGGCCGACCGACTGCCAATGCCACCTGGGATAACCAGACCGCGGTTCTGGTTGGAGACTTCCTGATTTCACGCGCCTTTGACCTGCTGGTTGATCTGGACAATATGGTCCTGCTCAAGGATTTCTCGACTGGTACCTGTGAAATTGCAGAAGGTGAAGTCCTGCAACTACAGTCTCAGCATCAGCCAGATACCACAGAAAAAACCTATTTAGATATTATTCACGGCAAGACTTCCCGCCTGTTTGAACTGGCGACCGAAGGTGCAGCCATTCTGGCTGGTCAGTCTGCATTTCGTGAACCTTTGCGGAAATTTGCCGGCCATTTTGGCAATGCCTTCCAAATTATTGACGATATTCTGGATTACACCTCCGATGCTGAAACCTTAGGCAAAAACATTGGCGATGATCTGATGGAGGGCAAACCGACCCTACCACTGATTGCAGCCATGCAGAACACCACTGGCGAAGATCATGAGGTTATTCGCCGTAGTATTGCCACTGGTGGTACCGAACATTTGGCACAGGTGATCAGCATCGTCAACAGTTCAGGAGCGTTGGATTATTGCCGCCAGCGTGCGACTGAAGAAACAGAAATTGCAATTTTAGCCTTGAACGCCTTGCCTGACTCAGAGTATCGTCAGGCCCTGATCAATCTGGCCAAACTGGCGCTAAACCGTATTCAATAATGACCTTTCCTGCCTATGCATATTAATTTTGTTGATCTTTTTCAAAGTATGCAGTACCAGCTTGAGCAACCTCAGGTGGTACTGGATGAAAACCTGCTAATCCAGCTTGTAGAGCGTATAAGGCCAGAGGACAGCAGAGATACCGAAGAGATCGAAGCAAAGTTTAATATCTTTATTCGCGCCCTGTTATTGACTCCCAATGCAGTGTCGACCTTACAGACCTTTACCTTAAGAATTATTAACCGTTACAAGCAGACCAGCCTGTTTTCCGATACTGGCATCCTGTCGCTGGACGGTTTCTGGAACCAGCTGAACCAGCGGATTGGAGCGCATATACTGCCGATCATTCCAGATCATCGAAACCTGCAAGAACTGTTCCGCAAGATCTTTTATTTGCGTACTGACCAATACTGGCTGGATTACTTTGATGAAGCCGACTGGCAGCGACTGTTTTCGGTCATGAATCAGGGACATTCCAATCAGCAGGAAAAAACCCGTATTAAAGATGAAATCATCAAAGCCCTGACTATTCTATCTTACCGGATCAGTGGTATTGGCTTGCATCCAGAATTCATTAATGCCCAACCTGAACTCATGGAATATGAATCACCTTTTCTGGTACAGAACCGTGAGATCAACGAATTTATCCAGGAATATAAAAAACGCTATAACACGGTCAAGCTGGTGGATTCGATTACCCCCCCGGATGCCTCACAAGCGCTGGTGATGCTGGAACAATGTCATGATGTAGTCGCCAAGATTCGCCGTTCTACTAAACGGATTGGAGTCAGTGTCAGCCTGACCTATATGCTGGCCTTACTTGAGCAGTGTCTGGAACGCGTTGAAATTTTGCTCAATATGGTAATGGATGAAGATGACCTGCGTTATCAGTCTATTGGGCTTTTTATTGCAGATATTACCGAAGCCATTTATAGCGAGCGCAGTGTCCGTGCCTTGCTGGCAACCAATAGTGAATTACTGGCCTTACAAGTTACTGAAAATGCCAGCAAGACCGGCGAGCATTATGTCAGTACGGACAAGCAAGGCTTTCTGGGCATGTATAAGTCAGCGGCCGGTGCGGGTGCCATCATTGCCATCATGGCAACGCTCAAAATATTGATGGCCCGGGTCAGTATGGCACCGCTGATGCAAGCGTTTAGCTATAGCATGAACTATTCTTTAGGTTTTATGCTGATCCATGTGCTGCATTTTACCGTGGCGACCAAACAGCCCGCGATGACCGCAGCCGCGCTAGCCACCACCGTCCAGCAGCGCAAAGGCGCGAAAATGGCCCGAATTGCCGAGCTGGCCGCCCTGATCGTGAATATTATCCGCACCCAGTTTGTGGCAATTTTGGGAAATATCTCGATTGCCATTCCAGTGGCCGCCCTGATTACTCTGATGTGGGAAGTGGCCTTGCATGAACCGCTGCTGACCCATGCCAAAGCAACAACCACTTTACATAGTCTGAACCCTTTTACTTCTCTGGCGATTCCTCATGCTGCCATTGCCGGGGTTTGCCTGTTCCTGTCAGGGCTGTTGGCCGGTTACTTTGACAATATGGCCGTCTACCGCAAAGTCGGTCCACGTCTCAAAGCGCATGTGCGTCTGTCTCAGCTGATGGGCCACGAGCGTCTGCAACGCTTTGCTGACTATATAGAGCGCAATCTTGGCGCACTAGCGGGTAACTTTCTGTTCGGGATCATGCTGGGCAGTATGGGGACCATCGGTTTCATCCTCGGTTTACCTTTAGACATCCGTCATATTGCCTTTGCCGCAGCAAACTTTATTCAGGGTCTGCTCAGTATTAATGGACCGGATATTGGACTGATCATCGTTTCTTTTCTGGGGGTTTTGCTGATTGGCCTGACGAACCTGTTTGTCAGCTTTACCCTGACGATTATTGTGGCTTTACGTGCCCGTCGGGTTCGTTTTGAACAGTGGAAACCTCTCGCAAAATTAGTGATGACTCACTTCCTGACCCGGCCAAGCGATTTCTTCTGGCCACCTAAGCAAGAGATTGAAATTGACGAAAATCATACATCGACTAAAACTTAAAACTGCGACAATTATCCAAGCTTTATAGAGAGAATCCCTTAATAAATAAAAGGAATTCGCATAAAATACGCACACTTGAAAAAAAGTGTACTGACAAGTACACTTTGGTTCAGACAATCAACCGGTCTTTTATCGGTGAGAGGGACAAGGATTTCCGGCATGCCTTACTTGTTACTTTTTGTCGGCATTTTGCTTTTAATTTTCAGTGTCTTATTCTTGAATATTGCAGCTTTGAGCCGGCTTGACCTGCTCAGTATGCAGTGGCTGAGTGAGTATCGCACCCAGAGTTTAAATCAGATCGCACAGTCCTTATCAGTGATAGGTGGCATGCCATTTGTATTATTTTTATCCACACTATGGTGTATTTCCTTACTGTGGTATAAAAAATATGCAAGCGTAATTTTTATATGTATCGGAGTTATCGGAGGAATACTTCTAGCCTGGCTACTGAAATTCGTGATTGCCCGACCACGTCCCCCAGCATCCTTTCATCTGGTGGAAAGCTTTGGAAGCTCTTTTCCAAGTGCCCATAGTCTATATGCGGCCTGTCTGAGCTGTCTGGCAATTTACATATATCGGCAACATTCCCGACATACCATTATCATAATGATTGCCGTAGGGTGGCTGCTGATTATGGGTATTTCAAGAGTTTACCTAGGTGTACATTTTCCTTCAGATGTCATATCCGGCTGGAGTATAAGTTTTATTTGGATTTCGTTGTGGTATATGGTGTGGATCAGATATTGCACGATTCTAAAATAAAAAAATATTTAGATAAAAATCTAATTGAGGTGGAATAATGATGTCTGCAAAGCTTTGGGCTCCCGCCCTGACTGCTTGCGCATTAGCAACAAGTCTTGCACTTGTTGGTTGTAGCAAAGATCCGAGTGAAGGCCAGCAAGCTGGTGCTCAACAACAAATGCCACCGGCTGAAGTCGGCGTACTGGTTGCACAGCCCCAAAGCGTCGAGCAATCTGTAGAGCTCTCAGGTCGTACAACAGCATTTGAGATTTCAGAAGTGCGTCCACAAACCAGTGGCGTAATCCTTAAACGCCTATTCACTGAAGGTAGCTACGTTCGTGAAGGTCAGGCCCTGTATGAAATCGACTCCAGTACCAACCGTACTGCGGTAGATAATGCACGTGCTGCGATTGCCCGCGCTGAAGCAAATCTAGGTGTACTGCGCGTTAAAGAGAGCCGCTATCGTCAGCTGGTCGGCACTAATGCTATTTCCAAACAGGAATATGATGATATTGCAGCCCAGGTCAAACTCGCTGAAGCAGATTTGAACGCCAACCGTGCGACCTTGCGTAATGCTGAAATCAATTTAGGCTATTCAACTGTACGCGCACCAATTTCGGGCCAGACCAACCGCTCATCCGTGACGGCGGGTGCCTTGGTCACTGCCAGTCAGGCTGAACCTCTGGTCACGATCCAGCGTCTGGATCCCATCTATGTAGACATCAACCAGTCCAGTGCAGAACTGCTGCGTTTACGCCAGCAGCTGAGTCAAGGTAGCCTCAACAGCTCGAATAATACGAAAGTCAAGTTAAAACTTGAAGATGGCAGTATCTATCCGGTTGAAGGCCGTCTGGCATTCTCGGATGCCAGCGTGAATCCTGACACAGGCACCGTTACGCTACGTGCAGTATTTCCAAACAAGAATCACTTGCTCCTTCCTGGTATGTTTGCTACAGCACAAATTGTACAAGGTGAAGTACCGAATGCTTTCTTGATTCCACAAGCTGCATTGACCCGTACCCCAACTGGCCAAGCCATGGCGATGCTGGTTGGTGCCGATAACAAGGTGGTTGCTCGTCCGGTAGAAACAGCAGGGATTCAAGGCCAAAACTGGATTGTAACCAGTGGTTTGAACACTGGCGATAAAGTCATTGTAGATGGTATTGCCAAAGTTAAGCCTGAACAACAGGTTGTGGTAAAACCGTATCAGCCAAAAGCTGCTGCTCCACAAGGCACTCAGGCCCCTACAGCTGATGCGAAAAAGGCAGAAGATGGAAAAGAACCAGCTGAACAAAAACCTGCTGCAAATGCATAAGGAGTACTAGTTCATGGCTCAATTCTTTATTCATCGCCCCATTTTTGCCTGGGTGATTTCTTTGGTCATTATGTTAGCTGGTATTCTTACCCTAACCAATATGCCTATTGCCCAGTATCCGACCATTGCTCCCCCCACCGTAACAATTGCTGCAACTTATCCAGGTGCATCTGCAGAAACTGTTGAAAATACAGTGACCCAGATCATTGAACAGCAAATGAATGGTCTGGATGGCCTGCGCTATATTTCTTCAAACAGTGCGGGTAATGGCCAGTCCTCAATTACATTGAACTTTGAACAAGGTATCGATGCAGACATCGCACAGGTTCAGGTACAAAACAAATTACAATCAGCCACGGCGCTTTTACCTGAAGACGTACAGCGTCAAGGGGTCAAAGTAACCAAGTCTGGCGCAAGCTTCCTGCAAGTTATTGCCTTCTATTCACCAGACAGCAGCATGTCAGCCGATGATATTAAAGACTATGTCAACTCGAACATCGCTGAACCGTTAAGCCGCGTTGCAGGTGTGGGTGAAGTACAGGTATTTGGTGGTTCATATGCCATGCGTATCTGGATGGATCCATCGAAAATGGCAAGCTTGCAAGTTACGCCAAGTGATATTGCAGCAGCACTTAGAACACAAAACTCCCAGGTCGCAGTGGGTCAGCTCGGTGGCGCTCCTTCTATTGAAGGTCAAGTGCTGAACGCCACAGTAAATGCACAGAGTCTGTTACAGACACCGGAAGAGTTTAAAAACATCTTTCTGAAAAATGCGCCTAACGGTGCACAAGTCCGCCTGGGTGATGTGGCTCGGGTAGAATTAGGTGCAGACAACTATCAGTTCTTGTCTAAATTTAATGGTAAACCAGCAGGTGGTGTGGCCATTAAGCTGGCAACCGGTGCAAATGCGCTGGATACTGCCACTGCTGTTGAAGACCTGTTGACTGATCTGCGTAAAAACTACCCGGCAGGCATGGAAGACAAGCTTGCGTTTGATACTACGCCATTTATTGAGCTTTCAATTAAGAGTGTGGTGAAAACCTTAATTGAAGCGATCATTCTCGTCTTCCTGGTAATGTTCCTGTTCTTACAGAACTGGCGTGCAACGATTATTCCCACCATGGCTGTGCCTGTCGTGGTTTTGGGTACATTTGCAGTTATTAATGTCTTTGGTTTCTCAATTAACACCTTGACCATGTTTGCCATGGTTCTGGCCATTGGTCTATTGGTGGATGACGCGATTGTCGTGGTGGAAAACGTGGAACGGGTCATGGTCGAAGAGCACCTCGATCCAGTCACGGCGACAGAAAAATCCATGCAGCAGATTTCTGGTGCCTTAGTCGGTATTACTTCGGTATTGACCGCGGTATTCGTACCGATGGCCTTTATGAGTGGTACGACGGGGGTGATTTATCGCCAGTTCTCTCTCACTCTGGTGACCGCGATGATTTTATCGCTGGTGGTGGCCTTAACCTTTACCCCTGCACTTTGTGCAACCATGTTAAAACAACACGATCCGAACAAGCCGGAAAGCAATAATATTTTCGCGCGTTTCTTCCGTTGGTTTAACAAAAGTTTTGACAGCCTCTCGGTGAAATACCAGCGCGGTGTTGACCGCATGACGCATGCGAAACTTTTCTCAGGCGTATTTTACGGTGCCGTGATTGCTGTTTTAGCTTATCTGTTTGTTCAACTCCCTTCTTCATTCTTGCCAGATGAAGACCAAGGGGTGGTGATGACCCTGGTGCAATTACCACCAAATGCGACCCTTGAGCGTACTGAAAACACCATCAATACGATGACCCAGTATTTCCTTGAGCAAGAAAAAGACAATGTTGACTCTGTATTCAGTGTAGCTGGGTTCTCATTTACCGGGGTAGGCCAAAACGCTGGTCTGGCCTTCATTCAGTTAAAAGACTGGAAGGACCGTACCACAGCCGAATCACAGGTCGGTGCAATCATCAAACGTGGTATGGCTTTAAACATGATTGTAAAAGATGCCTCTTACATCATGCCTTTACAGCTTCCTGCGATGCCTGAATTAGGCGTAAGTGCGGGCTTCGACTTACAGTTAAAAGCGGCTGCTGGTCAAAGTCACGATCAACTGCTGGCGGCGCGTAATACCATTTTAGGTATGGCCGCACAAGATCCACGCTTAATGGGCGTACGTCCAAATGGCCAAGAGGATAACCCTCAATACACCATTACTGTGGATCAGGCGCAAGCCGGTGCCATGGGTGTCAGCATTGCTGAGATCAATAGCACCATGGGTATGGCCTGGGGCGGCTCATATATTAATGACTTCATTGACCGCGGTCGTGTCAAGAAAGTCTATGTTCAGGGTGAGGCCAACTCACGCATGATGCCGGAAGACCTGAACAAATGGTATGTGCGCAATAACAAAGGTGAAATGGTGCCATTCTCGGCATTCGCAACAGGTGAATGGACGTACGGTTCGCCGCGTCTAGAGCGCTATAATGGCGTATCTGCGATGAATATTCAGGGTACACCTGCACCGGGTGTCAGCTCGGGTGATGCCATGCTGGCCATGGAAGAAATTATTGCCAAGCTTCCTGAAAAGGGCTTACAAGGTTTCGACTATGAATGGTCTGGTTTATCTTTAGAAGAACGTGATGCAGGTTCACAAACCCCATTCCTGCTGGCTCTGTCTTTACTGATTGTATTCCTTTGTCTGGCAGCGTTATATGAAAGCTGGTCGATTCCATTCTCGGTACTTCTGGTAGTCCCGCTGGGTATCGTTGGTGCGGTTGGAATGACCTTCTTGGGAATGATTATTTTCAAAGATCCGAACCTTTCAAATAACATTTACTTCCAGGTTGCACTGATTGCTGTCATTGGTCTGTCTGCAAAAAATGCGATCTTGATTGTAGAGTTTGCCAAAGAATTGCAGGAACAAGGTGAAGAGCTGTTTGAAGCCACGCTGCATGCTGCAAAAATGCGTTTACGTCCAATTATTATGACCACACTGGCCTTCGGTTTTGGTGTACTGCCATTAGCACTTTCTACAGGTGCCGGTGCCGGTAGCCAGCACTCGGTCGGTTATGGTGTCCTGGGCGGTGTGATCAGCTCAACCCTTTTAGGGATCTTCTTTATTCCTGTATTCTACGTGTGGATTCGAAGCATCTTTAAATACAAACCAAAACAACAAAATCAGGAGTACAAGTCGTAATGCAAAATCTATGGTCTATTACAGGTCGTAGCATTGCGGTATCTGCCCTTGCGCTTGCTTTGACCGCGTGTCAAAGCATGCGTGGCCCAGAGCCGGTTGCACAGGCAAATATCCCAAGTAGCTATACCAATGCGTCTGGTACTTCTGTGGCAGAACAGGGTTATAAGGATTTTTTTGCAGATCAGCGCCTGTTACAGGTACTTGATCTGGCACTGGCCAATAACCGTGATCTGCGTACGGCAACCTTGAACATCCAGCGCGCCCAGCAGCAATACCAGATTACTGAAAACAACCAGTTACCGACCATTGGTGCCAGTGGCAGCGTGCTGCGCCAGGACACCCTGAATAACAGTGCACAAGGTCGCGGTCCGAGTACCACTTATAATGTCGGTCTGGGTGTGACTGCGTATGAACTGGATTTCTGGGGCCGTGTGCGCAGCCTGCGTGACAATGCACTAGATACTTTCCTTGCAACCCAAAGTGCACGTGATGCCACACAAATTGCTCTGATTGGTCAGGTGGCACAGGCCTGGCTCAGCTATTCCTTTGCCAATGCCAATCTGGCACTGGCTGAACAGACTCTAAAAGCCCAGCTAGAATCATTTAACCTGAACAAGAAACGTTTTGATGTTGGCATCGACAGCGAACTACCAGTGCGTCAGGCACAGATTTCGGTTGAAACAGCACGTAATGACGTGGCCAATTACCGCACTCAGGTGGCACAGGCTACAAACCTGTTAAACCTGCTGGTCGGTCAGCCTGTACCGGCGAACCTGTTACCGGCTAAACACATCACACGTATCACTTCCAATACGGCTATCGGTGCAGGCCTGCCAAGTGATCTGCTAATTAACCGTCCAGATGTGCGCTCGGCAGAATACCGTCTGTCTGCGGCAGGTGCCAATATTGGCGCAGCACGTGCACGTTTGTTCCCTACCATCAGTCTGACCGGCTCAGCAGGTTATGCATCGGCTGATCTGGGTGATCTGTTCAAGTCTGGCAGTTTTGTCTGGGCAATTGGTCCAAGCTTGGATATTCCAATCTTTGACTGGGGCACTCGTCAGGCAAATATCAAGATTTCTGAAACGGATCAGCAGATTGCACTGGCTGATTACGAAAAGTCGATCCAGACTGCCTTCCGTGAAGTGAACGATGCACTTGCTGTACGCCAGAATATTGGTGACCGAATTGCGGCTCAACGCCGTCTGGTTAAAGCCACCAATACCACTTACCGCTTGTCTGAAGCCCGTTTCCGTGCCGGAATTGACAACTATCTGACTGTACTGGATGCACAGCGTGCCTCTTATGCAGCAGAGCAAGGCCTATTGCTGCTTGAACAAGCCAACCTGAACAATCAGGTAGAGCTGTACAAGAGTTTAGGTGGTGGCCTTAAAGCCAATACCGCTGATGCTACATTACAGCAGCCATCAACTGCTGAACGTAAAGCGGCAAACAGTGATCAGTAAATTTTAAAGTTATAATAAAAAAGCCTGCGCAATGCAGGCTTTTTTATTGCTTTTTAATCCTCAATTTCCTATCTTCACAGCCATCCTATTTTCATTTGAATATCACAAAAATGCTGCTCAGTAATTTAGAAACCGTTCCCGGCCATACCATTAACCGTCAAATTGATGTGGTGTATGGCAGCACGGTACGAAGTAAACATGTGGGACGTGACCTGCTGGCGGGTCTGAAAAATATTGTCGGTGGTGAACTCACAGCCTATACCGAACTGCTGGAAGAGTCCCGTCAGGAAGCCATGAACCGTATGATTGAAAAAGCCCGCGCACTGGGTGCGAATGCGATTGTAGGTATCCGCTTCTCGACTTCAAATATTGCCCAGGGTGCATCGGAACTGTTTGTATATGGTACCGCCGTAGTCGTCGAACCCCATACGAACAAACTCCCTGATCCCTTCCCTCCGGCTGCTTAAATCATGGACGGTTTAATTCTTCAGATCACCATTTTCGTGATTCTGTTCAGTGTGGGGTTTGGCTTTGGCCGCTACAATGAGCGTAAACATCTGCAATATCTGGCAGAACAGGAACAGCGTCTGGCTTATATTGCGGTCAATAACAACCGCTTTATCCCTTCAAATTTTTCAGGTCAAATGATCAGCAGCAATGTGGTGATTTCCCATGACTATTTTAAATATGCCATTGCCAATATTCAGAATTTCTTGGGGGGACGTTTGACCAGTTATGAAAGCGTGGTTGAACGGGCTCGACGTGAGGCAATCGTGCGCTTAAAACTTGAGGCTGAGAAAATGGGTGCACAGCAGATTATGGGGATTCGGCTAAGTACCACCGAACTCGGTATGCAGGGCGGCATGGTCGAAGTCTTTGCTTATGGCACCGCGATTCAGGCACCGGCTACCCCCTAAGGTCTGTCTATCCACAAGCTCCTATGCAGATGATCAATTGTATGCTGCACGATCTGAGCTGGAAAATCGCGAAATACCCGCATGACTTCACTGCCTGCTAAAGTAAAATAACGCAGCTTGCTCTGTTGTGCCCATGCCATTTGCCCGCTGGTGCCAGCATACTTAGTTAATCTGCTTCCAAGACCTGGGCTGCCATTTCTATTTTCCGGATGGATTGAGCTCACGGGTTGTATATACGGCGTAGCAGAATAACGTGAATTTGCAGGTGAAACAATAAGGGGCTGTTGATATTTCGTCTATGTTTGCCATGTGAGAGATATCTCGCAAGAGTTTTTAGCGGATATAAGCCATCAAGAGCCCAATGAGTCATTCTAAATAAATGACTCATCACGAGATTGAGATAACAGCAGAATATCCTCGCCCTCTTGCCCTTTAAACAAAGCAATACTTTGTGCTTGTTCATGCAGCCAAAGCTTTCTCAGGCTTCGTTATAAAACTTGTCATAGTCTCTCTATTTCCTTCATTTCATGCCTTATTCGTTCAGCCTTTTTCTTTTCATGGAAATATTTCAATCTTTTTTCTGTTTCTTAAGGCAATTTTTAGCTAGAGACCGCTGACGGATTCAAGAAAAAGTACCCAAATTTCAGTCTAGACATTTATATATTCCAAATAATTGAATAAAAATGAAATCTGATAACTTTTAGTTAAAATCAAACAAAGAAAGTTTGATTATTCAATTAAAAAAGCATTCTTTAAAATCAATCATCTAGGATTATTTATTAGCGGAACTCAAGTATGGTTGCTCATTCCAAACTCACCCGTGCTGACAAACGCACCCTTGGACTCTCCTCTCTGGGCGGCGCACTCGAGTTTTATGACTTTGTCATTTATGTATTTTATGCCAAACTGATTTCTGAACTGTTTTTCCCCAGTACTTTAAGTCCATTCTGGGCCATGCTGAACACTTATGGCATCTTTGCTGCGGGTTATTTTTTCCGCCCGCTCGGAGGCGTGGTCATGGCGCATTTTGGCGACCTGATCGGACGTAAACGCCTGTTCAGCTTGTCTATTCTGCTGATGGCTCTACCTACCCTGATGATCGGGATCATGCCGACCTTCGAAAGCATCGGTTATGCCGCCCCTTTGCTGTTATTGCTGATGCGAGTCATGCAAGGCATCGCGATTGGTGGAGAAATTCCGGCAGCCTGGACCTTTGTTTCGGAACATGTTCCGGAACGCCGGATTGGTATTGCCAATGGTGTTCTGACGGCGGGTCTGTCCTTAGGTATTTTACTCGGTGCCCTCATGTCACTGTTCATTTCCCTGCAATTTAGCGAAACTGAAATCAAGCAGTGGGCATGGCGCATTCCGTTTATTTTAGGCGGTATTTTTGGCTTTGTGGCGCTGTACTTACGCAGTTATCTTAAAGAAACGCCTGTCTTTCAGGCCATGCAGGCTAAAAAGGAACTGGCCAAAGAGCTGCCTGTGAAACAGGTACTTGCCCAGCATAAAACCGGTGTAGTTCTGGGCATGCTGTTTACCTGGTTCCTGACCGGCTGTGTGGTAGTACTGATTTTAGCCATGCCGAACTTGTTGGTGGCTGGTTTTGGTTTTGAACGGGCCGATGCCTTTAAAATGCAAAGTGCGGCAATTGTCATGCAAATGCTGGGCTGTATTCTGGCAGGCATGCTGGTAGACCGTTTCGGCGCAGGTAAAATCATGTTGCTTGGTGCTTTATTTGTCGCACTAATGGCAGGTATTTTCTATCATAGTCTGGGGCATGTGGAAACTTCGACGGTGTTTATGCTGTATATGCTGCTCGGCTTAAGTTCCGGCACTGTGGGCATCGTCTCCTACAGTATGGTTAAAATGTTCCCGGCCCAGATCCGGTTTAGTGGCATTTCATTTTCCTATAACCTTGCCTATGCAATTGCCGGAGGAATCACCTTGCCGCTGGTTCAATGGCTGAGTCTATATAGCAATATTGGCGCCATGTACTATATCTGGGCGATCTGTCTGGTGACCCTGTTAAGTGCTGTAATTTATCAAAGAAAATTTGAAAAAATAGGATAAAGGCTATAAAAAGAGCCTGCTTATCAGGCTCTTTTTATCGAATATTGAAAGACCGAAACATCAAAAATCAGGCTGACAGATTCTTACGCAGCTCATCTTCGACAATATTGATTTCAATCTCGCTAAATTTACGGATTTCTCCTTCAGCATGCTTTTCCAGCATACTGCCCAACAAAGGCACTTTAACTTTAACGCTCCAATCCAGCTGAAACTGGATCTGTGCCTCATCACCTGTCACCACACGCTGACATTTCGCTTCAATCGGCAGATTTGCACCTAATTCTACAATTGAAGTCATTTCTTCCAGATTACTTACATCGGTGCGCTGCAAGCGAAAGGCATCTTTTAACAGTTTTTTCGCCATATCTGGAATTTTAACATCCAGATTATAGGCACGTTTTAAAGTATAGATCTGGCCCTGCTTTTCAGAGACTAGAATTTCCATATTCTGTGCAGGGATGCGGTGACAGACCGCTTCATGCATCCGAATATCTGTGGCCAGACGTTTAAAGTCATCAATTGAAATACCCTGAATGATTGCTGTTACGGTGAACTGGTGTGCCATACAAATTTTCCTTATTTTTATTGCTTGGAGGATGGGCGTGTCTTGAATCAGCTAAGGGAAAACCCTCAATAGAGCAGCTATTTAATTCAATTTTAAAGCAGATGTCATTACTCGATTGCGGGTAAAAAATGACAATCTGGTCAATGTTTCCGGATGAGCTTTGCTGATACCTCTGCACCGCAGCTGAGCTGAAGACAGGCATCCCGGTAATAAATGACCACATCAAATTCCTCGGCACCATCATCCAGACCACTTACATACCAGTGTGTACCTCGAGGAAATTCAAGTAACCAAGCGGATTGATAAAACTCAGACACCGAATCAAACTGTAAATATTTTTCGGGATTCGCTTCAATCCGGACTGCAAGCTGAAGGAAGTGATTCAGCTGCTTATAATAAAAGTCAATCAACTTCCGGCATCCTTGAGTTTAAACAGCGCCTTAAAAGACACTTGGGCTTATGTAACGGTTTCGATGCAACAACTCTTGCAAACGACTGTAGAGTTTTGACATCTCTGGGCGGATCTGCTTAAAACTACTATAAATGATTCTTATCCTGATCGCTGAAAATAAAAGGAACTTAGTATGACACAAGGAAAAATTCAGACCCGAACCGTGCAATTTCTGGCGGAAGACGGCTACACCTTAAGTGGCAAGCTTTACCAGACAGAAATGTCCGCTCTGGCCAATATCGTGGTGGCCTGTGCCACCGGTGTTCCGCAAGCGTTCTATCGGCGCTTTGCTGAATATGCGACCGCGGCCGGTTTTCAGGTATTGACTTTTGACTATCGTGGCATTGCAGCTTCAGCACCCAAAACGCTCAAAAACTTTAAAATGTCCTATCTGGACTGGGGCCGTTATGACCTGACCGCCGCGATTGAGTATTTAAGCAAAACCGGTCTGGACATTTATATGATTGGGCATTCCTATGGGGGGCAGGCTCTGGGGCTGAGTAAATATCATGACCGGGTAGAAGCGCTCTACTGTTTTGGTACGGGTGCAGGCTGGCATGGCTATATGCCTTTTAAGGAAAAAATTAAAGTTCAGGTGATCTGGAATATTATTTTTCCGCCGATGGTGGCTGTTAGTGGCTATCTGCCGTGGAGTCTTCTGAAAATGGGCGCAGACCTGCCCTATGATGTGTATCGTGAGTGGCGCAAATGGTGTAAAAATCCGACTTACTTTTTTGCTGACCCTGACTTAAAAGCATTGCATGACCAGTATGCCAAGGTTCAAACCCGGATTTATGCCATTGCCGCTCTGGACGATGCCTGGGCCTTACCCGCTTCAAGGCATGCCTTTATACAGCACTACACTCAAGCTAAAAAATCCTATATTGATATTCGCGCAGCAGATTATGGCCTTCGGGAGATTGGCCATATGGGATATTTCCGTCAGGGCGCAGAAAAAATCTGGGATGAAGCATTGAACACCTTTAAACACTTACATCAGCAGAAATATGCAGCCTGAAGATTGTTTTGATCTGGGGCCTGATTGCTGATAGATATCAGATACAATGCGAATGTGACAAGTTTTTAGCAATCTCCAGCTTATGTTCTTGCCCGAAGCGGTCAACATGCGTATAAAAAATGCCATAGCAGCCCACATAATACTCCAGAGACTGGCCATAGAAATTCCAGTAAATTGACCATTCTCCCAAGTCCAGACGACGAATATGTGTAGTGGTCCGTCCCGGCATTTTATAGAACAGCCTTTGTTGCAACTGTTCAGCCTGAGCCGGATCCTGAAGATCTGTTTTCTGCTGAAACAGTAAACTGGCGACATCATCGAACAATTCCTGTTCATGGGCTTCTACCACATGAACCATTTCCTGCCTGACGTAATTGGAGAGAGGAACGGCAGCCAACGCTGTGGCTGTGTTTGATGCTTTGCTCTTGCGATAATGACGGATTTTATAAGTCTTCAGGCCCACCTGACAGGCTGCATAAAAGATCAGTAGCAGACAAAACAACAGCAAAAATTTAAGCATCATGGATTATCTCACCGGGCTGGTTCTAGGGATAGATGTCGTTTATTCATTTGAGAGTGACTTGAAGCTAAAGGCGGCTTCTCGGCTTAGCCTTCTTAAAGCGATCACAAGCCTATTTTTATAGAGTCTTTTCTTCTAATTTTTCACTTCATATTAATGGCAGTCTTTAGACCGTCTGCCTTGCTATGCTTAATCTAATTTAAACTGTTCAGACTTTAGGCAAAAGATAAATAAATGAGACAAATTATCAACAAAAAACGGCTTTTGCACGGCATTGTTTAGCAAATTTATCCCAAAATGACACAATCACGCTCTTGGTTTTCCAATTGGCTTTGCCGTCAAATGGAACCTCCCTATAAATGGTCGAGTAAATGAATAAAATTATGATTCGTGAAGGGAAGGTTCAGGATATACCGCAAATCATTCAGGTCATTCATGACAGTATTCAATTTTGTGTGCTGGATCATCAACGCGAAGACAGTGTGATCCAGACCTGGCTGGAAAAATTTAACCAGGCCTATCTGATCGTTGAAATGCTGTATAACGATTGCTGGGTCTATATTTTACATGACCGGGTTGTGGGCTTTTTGATGGTAAGTGACCGCGGTGAAATTCTGATGCACTATGTCAGTGCTGACTGCCAGCGCATGGGTTTTGGTACTCAGTTGATCCAGCAGATGTCTGTCTCTTTAGCCAGAAAAAAGATTCATCAGCTTGAAATACAGTCGACCCAGACTGCTTTAGCCTATTATCAAAAACATGGCTTTCTGACACGTATCAGCCCAGATGCTGAAGACCCTTATCGTTTATATAAATATACCTTCTGACTATTTTATTTTTATTCTGCTATTTTTAACTGGTCACGCCCCGCCTGCTTTGCGGCATAAAGTTGGACATCCGCAGCTTTCATCAATTCATGAATATCGGTATAACGCTGCTGATCATCCATCCAGGCCACGCCTATACTCACCGTCACATAGGTTTTATGATCGCCCCGGTTCAAATGCTCAAACTGCTGTTCACGAACCTTCCGCAGTACATTTTCCAGATAAGCTGAGGCGACCTGAATTGTCACATTTTTCAGCAGAATCGCAAATTCCTCTCCCCCATAACGTGCTAGATAGGCAGATTCGGGTAATTCTTTCTGAATCACCTTCACCAGATTCTGTAAAATTTCATCCCCTTTTAAATGCCCATAATAATCGTTATAGTTCTTAAAATAATCGACATCCAGCATGCTAAAAATCAGGCTTTGCTGTGAATCTTGTTGCAGATGAGAAAAGTGCTTTTGTATTTTTTCATTCAAAGCTCGCCGGTTAAAGGCTCCTGTCAGCGCATCTATATTCATCTGGTCTTCCAGCCTGGTATTCAGCTCATATAATTGCCGAGTACGCTCCTTCACTTTCTGATCCAGCGAGCTGTTTAGCTCCTTTAAACGTATATTTAGCTGCTCGGTTTGATAAGTGTGATGGGCATAGTTTCTGGACTGTTGAAACATGGTCAACAAGGCATACAGACTGGTTGAAATAAACAGTAAATTTGTAGTTTCAATAACATTGATCAGTAATAGATAATCATTCAAAAAGGTCAGGCACAAAAAAACCACTGCATATAAGGTGAGACGTGAATAAGGCAGTTTTTGCCGCAAGGTCTGATAAAAACCATAGATGAAATTACCCCCAATCACCCAACAGAAAATAGCGCTATACAGTGCCACACGTTCAAATATTTCCGGTTGAGTAAATAAGGTCACACCACAGTTAAACAGCAGAAAAGCCACTGCTATATAATAAACATAGCGATGCAGATAACGCTGATTAAACAGGTACATATAGCTGAGGAAAAACAGAGTCGCCAAGAAGGTGAATAAATATTGCAGACGCATCCCCCAAAGCCAGTCAATACTGGTAAAGACCGAATAGGCATAAGGGGCATTAAACAGGTTGTGCAAAGCCAGAAAAACAATAAACAGGCCAAAGGTAAAAATACTTCTACTATTACGTTCCTTGGAACCACGAAAGACTGAAAATAAAATTGTAAAGCAGCCGATTCCCAACACCATGCCACTGACCATGCTGATACTCATCATAATCTGCTGGTACTGCCGGTTAATGGTGCTTGCTGTTCCAATCCGCAGCGGACGTTCGAGTCCTCCATGCAAAGTACTGTAGTTGGAGACTTGAATACTCAAGGTAACATACTGGCTTTCCGGTACAAAATAACCGATCTGAGGCGCTCTTTTGGTGACTTGACCTGCCGCAGTGGTGCTGACTTTACCTAAACGCAGAATAAAATCACCATTCATATAGACCTGATAGGCGCCATATTGTGCCGGAATATGGATCGCTATTCTTCGTCCGATAAATTCTTTAGGAATTTTAAAATGGCCAATAAAAGTGCCATATCCCATATTTGATCCGGTCAGATTTTTAAAGGACGCCGGGAGCTGACAAACTTGTGGCTGGACCACCGGACTAGGTGCAGTAATAAACTGCCCCTGATAAAACAGCCAGTCCGTATCCAAAGACGTACTGGTGTTCTCAGTAAAGTTAATTTCCGCAATATCGTGTTGGGAAGGCGATGCAAAAGCAGATAAGGCTTGAGCTTGGGCTATCACCGATACAGTCAGTATGAGCCAAGCCGCCACTACCTTATAGATATGCCTTATCATGTTTTGCAAAAGCGCAATATTCCTGAAAAACCGGTTATTTTTCAATCTTACGTAGAATCAGAACAAGTACAATTTTTTTTTGTAGTGAATACGACGAAGCCTACCCAAGCCATGACTTCGTCTTTTTTATAGAGAGTTAAAAAACAGGATATCGGCAGCCCGATTATTCATCACGGGTTTTTACGTCGTACAGTTCAATTTCAAAAATCAGATTCGAGTTGGCTGGAATGATTTTCCCCATTTTACGTTCGCCATATGCCAAATGTGCCGGAACCCGCAATTTACGTTTGCCACCCACTTTCATTCCTAGGATGCCTTGGTCCCAGCCCTTAATCACCCGGCCCGTACCAATCACGGTTTCAAAGTAATTTCCGCGATCCAGTGATGAGTCAAATTTGGTTCCATCTTCGAGCCAGCCGGTATAGTGCGTGGTAATTAAAGCCCCTTTGACCGCTTCTTTCCCCTCACCTACTTTTAAATCAATAATTTCAAGTTCGTTGATCATCGTCATTCATCCAAAACTGGTATTTAATTCAGGCAGTATAAACCGGATTTACTCAAATTCCTTGCGCTTTCATGGCAAGGGTCTAAAAGCTGAGCTGCTGAATTTCCTCATCCTGCAGCAAGCACTGGGTCAATTTTTGATGGTTTTTGGCTGATCCCATTAAGACCCAATGTCCAGTAATCTGTCCTTCCATTTTTTGATGATGAGAATAGATCACCTTTAGATGATGGTCTTTAAACAGTTGTTCATAATGGTCGATTTTATGCTGTTCAAAACAGCAGACCATGTCATAGCTGCGCTCCTGATTCAGCAATTCAATCCCGCGCTGGACATACAGCAGCAATACCAGCACCAGCATGACTATGATCGTGGTCCAGATACTTAATAAGGCATAACCTGCACCGACCGCCATGCCCAGCGCAGCCGTCATCCAGATGGTGGTTGCGGTAGTAATGCCAGAAATCCGGTTCTCATCTTTCAATATAACCCCGGCACCCAGAAACCCCAGACCCGTCAAAACATTAGCTGCCAGCCGGTCAGGATTTTCCACACCAATTTTCAGGGAAATAATGGTAAACAGGCAGGAGCTCAGGCTGACCATGATCATGGTGCGCAGCCCGGCGGATTTACTGTGATATTCCCGCTCTGCGCCAATAATTGCACCGAGCGCAACTGCTAGCAGCAGCTCATACAACTCATGAGGCATGTCTCGACTCTGAAACTGACCCGACCTCCCAGATATACGAAATTTTGCGACCAGGATGCAAGTGCAGACTTGCATCCATCCTGACGCTTATTGTAACTGTTCCCACTCAATGACCGCCTGTGCCTGATCACCAATCAGGGTCCATTCTCCATCCATGACATTGAGCTGCAATTGCATGGTTCTGGCACATAATTGCTGTATCGCGTCTGTACTTAGAGGAGATAGCTTCCAGACTTCAAGATTGGACAGGGTTTTCAGTTTTGGGTTGCGCTTATACCATTCATCGACCGCTGTACCATACGACACAATCGCCACCTGCTTGCAGCGGGCACTGGCTTTTTTCACCTTGTCTTCATCCGGACAGCCGACCTCAATCCATTTCAGTAATTGACCGGTCAGGTCTTTTTCCCACAGGGCGGGTTCATCTGTTTCAAACAGGTCTTTGGTAAATTCCAGCCCTTCCTCGGCATAACGTGCAAAAGCCAAAATTCGCACCATTAAACGCTCAATCGTTTCTGAAGGATGCTGCGCCATCGTCAACTGATAATCCGCATAGTGGTGCTGATCCATGTCGGCAATATTCAGGTCTGCCTTATAAATTGTTGCTTTTAACGCCATAATATTATCCTCAAATTTGGCGCCTAGCATATAAGATTTATTCTGGCTTTGCTGCACAGATTCGGGCCTGAAGCGGACTTTTATCAGGCTTCTTCCTTTTCCGGATCGATACGACATTGCAATAAGGCAATTTCAAATCCCAGCCAGTCCCGATCCTGCTGATAAATAATTTCAACCCGATTATCAATGCCTTCTTCAGCCGACTGATAATTAAACTGCTCCGGGTTGAAGTTAAAGCTTTTCCAGCCTTGCTGGGTATTAAAAATCCCTTTAATTCTGAGCCAGTCCTGCTGCTCACACAGCAGATCAAGCAATTCATAAAAATCGAACTGCCAGCGTTTTGGAAGTTTCCAGCCGGCCACCTGATAGCCTTGGGCACGCTCGACATAATGATAAGGCAACTGCCGGATAACTACAGGTGCCTCATCAGTTTGGGACAGCCGTGGACGCAGCTGTAATAAAGGTTGCAGCTGGCGTGGGCTGCCCTGATAGTCCTGCTGGATTTCAGTGATGTCCAGCTGGCCTTGTTCCGCCATCAGCCAGCGCTGGGCATAAGGCTGATATTCGGCTTTTAAATGTTGCAGTGCCAGATGATCGGACTCTGTCATCAAGTCTGGATGGGAAATCACGATAAGCTGTGCCGCTTTCAACTGATCGGCATACAGATATTGCTGGGTCCAGGCCTGATCATGCAAACGTGAGCCATCCACTACCGTAACCAGCACCTGCATCTTTAACTGACTGTGCCAGTACGGTTCTGTCAGTTGTTCTAACAGCTGTGCAGGATGACCTAAACCAGTCGGTTCAATAAACAGCCGGTCCGGTTTGGCTTCGGAAAGCAGACGCGATAAGGCGATCTGCATCGGTAACTGGCTGCTACAGCACAAACATCCACCGAGCAGCTCTTTGACGGCATAGCCTTCATCCTGACTTAATAACTGCTGGTCTACCCCTATCTGACCAAATTCGTTCATCAGCACCGCCCAAACCTCCTGTTCAGGTTTCTGAGCCAGCAGCTGTTTTAACAAGGTGGTTTTGCCGGCTCCTAAAAAACCGGAAATAATATGCACAGGAATAGCAGGTGAAGCAGCAAGAACTTTCAAAATCGACTCACAACAAATGAGATAGAAAACAGCAAACGCTGACCATTATAAAAGATGAATCTACTAAAAGGCTGATGGATAACTACAGGAATCCAAATACGGCTCTGTTTTTTGCTTACAGAGCTTTTTTGCTGCTTTTTATCCATCCGAATCACCCAATAACAAGTCACTCTGAAATATCTACACACATTTTTTGCTAAGCTTCTCCTATACAATTAACAAAAAACAAACAACTTTCTTGGATTTGTAAATGTTCAGTTCGTTCTGGTGTGCGGCTTTTGTTAATTCATTTGCCCGGCCTATTTTCGCTGCTTAGGATGAATTCCTGTCAGGCCGGTGTGATGATCACGCTGACATGTTAAAAATGAAATAACCAAGGATACTCAACATGAAATATGCACAACTTTTACTTGCAACCACTTTAACTGCAGCAGCAGCCACCAGCTTTGCAGCAACAGAAAAAGCAGCTGAACACACGACTGAAGAACAAAAAGTAATCGTCAGTACGCAGGAAATGCCGACTTCTGGTGCAACTACAGAACAGCCGGCTTCTGAAGCTGCTGCAGAAGGTCAATCTTCAGCAACGCCTGCTGCTCGTTAAGCTGATCTAAACCCTCGGAATGAGAAGCATAGCCAGCACAGTAGAACTCCAGTAGGCCTCGGTCTATACGGCTGGTTATGAAAGAATGCTGAACCACGCGAGAGCGGGTTTGGCATTTTTCTTATAGATTAAAGTTCATTTACCATAGTCATAATTGATCATAAAATTGCTGTCGGCTATTAAAGAACAACAAATTAACCATTTAGAATCAATAAATTATTCTGAACCATCCAACCCTTTCTTTATTTATTTAATACACATTACCTACTATGGCCTAGCTTGTCTGAATACCCGATTTATCCCTTAATGACCCATATTGATTGTGGATTGAATGGATATTCGCTATGGGCAAAACAAATTATACAACTGAAGTCGCGATTTTAGGTGCAGGCCCAGTAGGTTTGACACTTGCCAATTACCTGAGCAAACAAGGCATACAAGTGACGGTGGTCGAACAGTTGGATAGTTTGATTGATTATCCCCGTGCCATTGGGATTGATGATGAGTCGCTGCGTACGATTCAGTCTTTAGGTCTGGTCGATCAGGTGCTTCCACATACTACCCCCAACCATGCGATGCGTTTTTTAACGCCTAAAGGTCGCTGTTTTGCCGATATTCAGCCCTTAACCCGTGAGTTTGGTTTCTCACGCCGTAATGCCTTTATTCAGCCTCAAGTCGACCGTGTTCTGTTAGAGGGCTTAAAACAATATAAAAAAACTGAAGTGCTTTTCTCACGTCATTTGACTGACTTTAGCCAGAATGCTGACGGTGTAACACTGAATGTCCAGACCAAAGAAGGCGGTACAGAAACCATTCAGGCGCAATACCTGATTGCCTGTGACGGCGGTAATTCTTATGTACGCCGTACTCTGGGTGTGGCATTTGATGGTGAGACTGCACCCAACCAATGGATTGTAATTGATATTGAAAACGATCCGCTAGCGACCCCGCACATCTATTTATGCTGTGATCCGGTGCGTCCTTATGTGTCTGCTGCGTTGCCACACGGTATTCGCCGTTTTGAATTTATGGTCATGCCGGGTGAGACCCAAGAAGAACTCAGCCAGCCTGAAAATATTGCCAAACTGTTATCTAAGGTTTTACCAACCACTGATGGTATCGAAGTGATCCGTCAGCGTGTCTACACCCACAATGCACGTATTGCTGATAAGTTCCGTGTAGACCGTATTTTGCTGGCAGGTGATGCTGCCCACATTATGCCGGTATGGCAAGGTCAGGGCTATAACAGCGGTATGCGTGATGCCTTTAACCTGGCCTGGAAAATGGCGCTAGTCATTCAGGGCAAAGCAGGTCCGGCACTGCTTGACTCTTACCAGATTGAACGTAAAGACCATGCAAAGGCCATGATTGATCTGTCGGTGATGGCGGGTCACGTACTGGCACCACCCAAAAAATGGCAAGGTTTTGTACGTGACGGGATTGCCTATGCACTGAACTATATCAAGCCCATCAAGCAATACTTGCTGGAAATGCGCTTTAAGCCGATGCCTAAATATCATGACGGCGCGCTGATTCCACACAACAGTAAAAACTCACCGGTAGGTAAAATGTTCATCCAGCCGCAGGTGCGTGTGGGATCAGGTGAAACCGTTCTGCTGGATGAAGTGATCGGGAATGACTTCGCCATCATCGCTTGGGGTGTAGATCCGAAATGGGGACTTTCAGCAGAAAACCTGCAAAAGTGGCAAAAGCTGGGCGTAAAATTTATTCAGGTGCTGCCTGCCATACAAATGGATAATCCGCAGCGTCAGCACTATGAACATGTCATCACCATTGGTGATATGGGTACAGATATTCGTGCTTGGTTCGGTCAGACGTCTGAATCTGTGGTGATCTTGCGTCCAGACCGTTTTGTGGCGGCACTTGCTATCCCACAAACCCTGAACAGCATCAGTCAGCAATTGTTCAACAAGCTTTCGATTCAAGTTTAAGTTCCTCGAGTAGAACTCACAGAAGACCATGCCTTGGCGTGGTCTTTTCATATCATAACCGTCAGTTTTCAATAGCCTTTTAACACTCTCTCAATAGGGAATTACACAAACTGCTGCCCTGCCTTAAATCACACGTACTCATCTTTGAAGGCAAGCTGATTGGAAATAGCATTTTCAATATAAGCCATGTCCAGCCTTATATTGCTTGATGTCTATCTGAACGTTTTAATTTCTCTTCAATAGCGCGGAGCCTTTCAATATCTATTTAAATACTTGAATAGAAAGATGGTTTTTTAATTCTTAGATTGGCACCTGAAGTACAACAGAGATTAAATTATTGGAAGCAAGAAATGGTTGTTTTGCCAAGCAGGTCCATAAATTAACGCGAAGAGCTCATGTTTCCAGTCTAAAAAAATCCATGATAAAAGGCAGGCCCAGGTGATTTCTCGTCTTAAGCTTCAAAGCAGTCCTGAACAAATTGCTTCATCTAACAAGATAAAAATAAGGGCGGTACACTCTTTCCCCTCCTAGGTTTGGGAAATCAGAGAAACAGAAAATACGGCTCTTCTGAAAAACCCGTGGCCAGCTGTGCAAGAATGAAAATACCAAAGGTTTAATCCGGCCATATATTCAAAAAGGCAGTGATTTAAAGATCTAGATGGATGACTATCTCTTAGAAATCACTCAAGGCTTGAATCATCGCCCAAGAAAAAGACCCAGCTTTAAAAATCCGAGTCAGGTATGGCAGCAACACGATATTGCATTTTCAAGGCTAATCTGCAATTTATGAAAGAGATCTGATTGAGAAATTAAAACAGATTCATATAAAATTGTTCGTTCAGGATCTTTAGGATCAGTTCAATCAATTCATTTTTCTGGCCTTTACGGTAACTGGCATACAGGTCAATCATCGGTAAAGGTTCAATGGTATTTTTAACCACAATCTTGTCACCCAGTAGAGGAATCACATAAGCAGGCACCAGACTCCAGCCTACTCCCATCCCCACCAGATTGACATTGAGCAAAATATTGGTGGATTGCTGGACCACATTCACATTAATTTTGGACTGTTGTAAAAAATCGGTCACGATCTTGTACAGCTGGGGGGAAGCCCCTTCATCACTGATAATAAAATCCTGTTGGTTCAGACTTTTGATACTGACATGACGCTGTTCAGCTATCGGGGAACTTTTGGGCACAATCAGCGCCAAAGGCTCACTAAAGATCTGCACATGTTCCAGCTCTTCGGCATTCTCGATATAACGGGTAAAAGCAATATCAATTTCCCCTTTCTTTAAGGCCCTGAACTGCTGCGCATCTGTCAGACTATGAAAATTGATTTTCACTTCCGGAAAATGTGCCCGGATGGTTGGCATGATATAAGGAAAAACTTTCATTTCCGCCACAGGTACAAAGCCGATATTGAGCTGGTCCTTATTGGCATGGGCGATTTGTCTGGCCACCTGTATGGCACGCTCGGCATGTTCCAGACTCAATAGCGCCTCTTTTAAAAAGGCCTGTCCGGCTTCGGTCAACTCCACTTTACGGTTATTGCGTTTGAGTAACTGTACCTCGACTTCGCGTTCCAGGTCCTTAATCTGCTGGCTCAAGGAGGGTTGTACGGTATTTAATTTTTCAGCGGCGCGGGTAAAGTTCAGTTCATTCGCCACTGTCACAAAATAGCGTAAATGTCTCAATTCCATCTGCTTGTCCCTCTCTTAGCTGCCCACAATTGCATGGTGTTTTTTGGCCACATATTGACGATAGACCCATAGGGTCAGCATGATTAGAACTGCACAGAAGATATAGGTCTGTTCAAAGCCCCATTGTGCAATCAGCAGTCCCATCACGATCGAACCCACAGCCAGACCGAGATCAAACAGGGTAAAGAAAGTCGAAATCGCATGGCCCATGCGCTGTTTTTCAACCGACTGAATTGCCAGAGTTTGCAAGCATGGAAATAAAGACCCATAGCCGATGCCGATAAAGATTGCTGACAGCCATAATATCCACTGATTAGAAACCAGACTGACGATGAGCAGACCAATTGCGAAAAAAACAAACGAAGGGTAAATCACCGCACTTGGACCTTTGCGGTCATAAATTTTGCCCACCCAGGGACGCACCAGCAGCATCGATACAGCAAACACAATAAAAAATATTCCGGCATAAGCCAAGAGCTGCTTAGACTCACTATAAGGCGTAATAAAGCTGGTGATACTGGAATAGGAAAATGCCGTAAGTAGCGCCACAAGGCTGACTGCCAGCACCCTTAACTCCAGAATATCATGCAGACTAAACCTGGATTTTTCCGCCTTTCGCGGTGTGGCTGGAGGAAGTTCCGTGATATTCAGCATCCAGCAGAAAATCAGCCCGACGGAAATAATCACCGCCAGCAGGCCAAAGAGCACCTGGAAGCTGGTCACTTGTATGATGCTCAGCGCCAGAAGCGGCCCAAAGACCACTCCCAGATTGGTGGACATCACAAAATAGCCCATCCCCTCACCTTTACAGTGCTCCGGTATAAATTCATTGGCTATCGGTACCGTCACGGTGGTCAGAATACTGAACCAGATTCCATGAAAAAATCGGACTGCCAGCAGGGAGCTCATACTGTCGACCAGCAGATAACTAAAGGCAAACAGGGCAAAGATCACTCCGGCAGCACGTAGAGAGACTTTTTTGCCCAGCTTTTCAATGATCAGCCCGGAAAACGGCCGGATCGCAATAGAAGATGCCAAAAACAGGGTTAAAGCCAAACCCGCTTCCCTCACCGTTCCGCCCAGATCTTTCATGATATAAATCGGCAAAATGGTCAATAAAGCAAAGTAATAAACAAACAGAAAAAAATTATTCAACAAGCAAAGAATGAATGAGCGATTCCATAACCGCTCAGGAGCAACTGACATAACACCCACTTTTAAAAGTCACACGCTCAAACAGAAACCAGCACTGGAGCTAATACAAGGTCGACCAGCTTCTGAATATAGACTTCATCCGGCAGCCGGTTAAAAAAGATAATCTGATAATGAATCGGGCCATACAGGCTATCCAGCATCAGATCAAAAGGATAATCTGCCCGGATCTCACCGCGCTGAATGGCCTGTTGCAGTAATTCATGGGTCTGCTGGCGACGCGGCAATAAATACTGCTGAAAAAACTCACTCGTCAATTCCCGATGATCCGCAATCACCACCAGCAAGGCTCGCCCCACTGGATGATTTAAAGCCTGGGCAAGCAGGCTTAATTGCTGGATCAAATTGGTTCTCAAGCTTTCTTCTGCATTCAGTTCAAATACCGAAGCGGTATGCTGCTTGAAGGTATCCAGCACCAGTTCCGATTTATGTTTCCACCAGCGATAAATGGTTGATTTTCCCACGCCTGCCCGGGCAGCAATATCTTCAACAGTCAGCTGGGAATAGTCACCTTCAGTCAAAGCCTGCTTGACTGCCTGTAAAATCTCGTCCTGACGGCGTGAGGATTTTTCTTCCACCTTTAAAAGCTCCATAATCGAAACGATACGTATCGTTTCATATTAAGATAAAAATAAAGGCCCGACTAGAGCCTGTATTTGGTTTCCATCAAAAAGACCTTTCAAAAAGTCTTTTTTCAGGGCAACTTCACTATTTAGCTATGGGCAGTTTTTTTATAAATGCTGCAGGATGGATGATGATTTTCCTGCAAGCGGGCCACTTTACGTTGCTCTGCAGCTTCAAAACGGCAGCGTTTCCAGTCATTATCGAGTTTCAGCGGTGGAATCTGTTTTGGTTTACCATTTTCATCGACTGCAACCATGGTGAAATAACAGCTATTGGTATGACGTACAGTACGTTTTTGAATATTCTGTGCTTCTACACGAATACCAATTTCCATAGAAGTACGACCAACATGATTCACACTGGCCAGGAAAGTCACCAATTCACCGACATGAATCGGCTCTTTAAAATTCACTTTGTCTACAGATAGGGTCACGACATAACTGCCCGAATAGCGGCTGGCACAAGCATAAGCCACTTGGTCCAGTAGTTTCAGAATGGTGCCCCCATGAACATTTCCTGAAAAATTCGCCATATCTGGTGTCATCAGAACGGACATCGTTAACTCAGACTGGTCATCCGATACTGGGGCAATTTGATCTAAAAGGGTCATCGTTTTTTCTGAACTCTTTGAATGACAATGATATAGGTCATTATTATATCAATTTTAACATAAATAAAATGTTCAATTCGGCAAATAAAACATCACAATTATTTATACAGAAAATTACTTTATATAGAAAAAAGTATATTTAATTATTTCTATCGCATTTTCAGCATGCAGAAAATAAGCTTAAATTAAATAAGAGTTTATTTAAGGCAAATAAACGATCTATATTTGAATATGCGCTTTATCAGCAAATACTCGAATTTAATCAGCAGCACTTTAATGCTTAAGCTATTTTTCTTCCTCGACCCGTTTGAGCATTTCTCGAGCAACCTTTTCATAATTGAGTATTTGCTGCCCATCAAGTGTGGTTTCAATATCAACCGAACCATCTGCATGCACAGCAGTTACGGTGAAAATATAAGATTCAAATTGTGCCAGTTTAACGTGTTGTCCAATTTCAATATGATTCATAAAGCTCTCAAATTTTTTAGTATTCATTAAAATACATTCTGGCATGCAGATTATGTTTTTGAAATATTTGCTTAACTTAAGTCTATAAACAAATATGTTAAAAGTTCAAATTAACATCACTAGAGTTTTATAAAAAAATTATATTTTTATAATTCAATCTCTTGTATTTAATTATATTCTATATTTTGTGAATATATCAGCAATAAATAGCTGGGGGAGATAATCAGATCATAGACAAAAACGATAGCCCTGCTCAGTATCTGGAGGAGACCTAGCTCCAACAGCTTTCATCCCGTATTCAAAAAGAGGAAAAGATCGGCTGATTTTCCAAAATGTTATTGTGCTTCATGGGTCAATAACTGGGGAATACGATGTCCGCGAATATAATTATGATTTTGATAGACTTGGGCAATCTCGGTTAGCTTGTATTGGGTCGCCTCAATTCCGGCCTGCATCGTCATTTCCCGACCACGCACATCGAAAATATGGCCTTTCTCACGCAAGTCCGGCTGAATGACGACATCGGCATATTGCAGCTCTTCATGGGCCAGACGCTGCTGCATAATATTAATATTCTGGTTAAACAGCCCCCAGACATTGCTGGTTTCGGTGTGTATAGGCTGTGCCAGTATATCCACGGCGATGACAATATCTGCGCCGAGTTCACGCGCAACCTTAACCGGCACCGGACTTACTAGCCCGCCATCCACGTACTCCTGGCCCTGAATCAGCGTGGGAATAAACATGCTCGGAATGGATACGGATGCACGTACCGCCTGTCCAGTATTGCCGTAATTAAAGACCACCTTTTTGCCTTCTTTAAGTGCTGTTGCTACCACAAACATTGGAATTTTCATGTCCTGCAGCGGCATCTGGTCAACCTGCAGATTGACATAGTCTTCGACCTTTTTACCATCAAAGAAGCCTTTCAGGTCCAAACGGATGTCTCGGACATCATTCGCTTTCATATTAAGGGCAATATTGCGTAATTCAATTGCCGGCTTACCGCTGGCATAGATTGATCCGACCAGACTGCCGGCACTGGTACCTACAATAAAGTCGGGACGGATGCCCGCCTGCTCCAGCACCTCAATTGCACCAATATGCGCATACCCACGCGCCCCGCCACTACCTAAGACCAGGGCAACAATCGGCCGCTGTTCGGCTTTTTTTATCTTCCAGAAATTAATGAGATGTGGACGTGACTGGGCTTCTATAATGACAGCAGACTGTAAATCATTGGTCAAAGATGTCATGGGCACAGTTTGGCAACCACCAAGCACCACCACACTTATAATGACCAGACTCAATACATAATTCTGCATGTAGCGAAGACCTTCCTCACCCAAAACAGCATAGTGTATAAACACATGCGCAAATAATCTGTAGAATTTCGTAAAACTGTCATACAGTTGGCTTAGCTTATCTATATTTTTGCAGCAACTGTATGACTCGACTTTCGTTATACCAGATTTTCCTGATTTTCCTACAACTTGGCTGTGTTTCCTTTGGCGGACCTGCCGCCCATCTGGTATTTTTTCACCGTAAATTTGTCATGCAGTTAAAGTGGATAGACGACCCGCTCTATGGTCAGCTGGTAGCGCTGGCCCATCTGCTTCCGGGTCCAAGTAGCAGTCAGGTCGGTCTTTCCATTGGTTATCTACAGCGAGGTTATGCCGGCGCATTGATGGCCTGGCTGGGATTCACCCTCCCTTCTGCGATGCTCATGACAGGCATTGCGCTGCTGGGACAGCATTATTTTTATATCTTAGACGCAAATAGCTTTCACACCCTGCAACTCGTGGTTTTCGCTGTGATCGCCTGGGCGTTCTGGCAGATGTTGAACAGTCTCTGTAAAACGGCCTGGCAATATGCCGTGGTGCTGATCTCGACCCTTTTGCTTGTGGTGATCAGCGTCAGTTTTAACCAGCTTTTAGTAATTCTGCTGGGAGCCATCAGTGGCCTGCTCATGGCCAGATCTATGCCAGCGTCTGCTCAACAGCAAAATGCAGAGCATGCTCCAGCTATTGATTCAGCATTTGCCAGAAAGTCTGCTGCACCTTATTGGCTACTTATCTTTATCGCGCCCTTTTTCCTGCTTCCGCTTATCGTCCACTTCACTGAATGGAAAAGTCTGCAATTTTTTGCAGATTTCTATCAGACTGGTTCCTTGGTCTTTGGAGGAGGCCATGTGGTTTTACCACTGCTCTATCAGGATTTTGTGGCCACACATCTAGTTTCCGGGCCGTCATTTGACTTGGGTTATGCCTTCGCCCAGCTGATGCCCGGTCCCCTGTTCAGCTTTGCCAGCTATGTAGGTGCCTTGCTTCCATGGACGGCCTTTCCCTGGCTCAATGCCCTTCTTGCCACTTGTGCGATTTTTCTGCCCTCGTTTTTGCTGGTCTTTGCCGCCCTGCCTTACTGGTCCTGGCTGATGCAACAACGCTATATTCAGCGGGCAGTTAGTGGCATCAATGCAGCTGTGGTGGGTTTGTTATTGTATTTACTGCTCGATCTGTCGCAGCGTTCTTTCCGCTCTTGGTCGGATCTGCTATTTGTCCTCCTCATGATTTTATTGCTTCGTTCCAAATTGCCGGTCTGGGCGAGCCTGATCAGCGGTTTTATCATCTATCAGGGCTATCTCCACTATTTTTAAATCTCTTTTCATATTTTCAGCCAGTAAAAAGCCCCGAACCAGTCGGGGCTTTTGCTGCCAAGTCTTAGCAGCTTTTTAAATTGACTTGATCTTGGTGTTTAGCAGAATAGCCATGCTGGAACAGTTCGCTATGCGCCTTGATTAACAAAATTGCAATCAGGTACATACTGGTCATTATTTCCATTAACCGATCTGCATTACCAAAGTTTTGTATATAAAAAATTATATAAAAAACTTTAAAATCATCTGAATGACCGTTGCATTGATCAGGTCAACAAAGAATGCACCACATAACGGCACAATCAGGAACGCCTTATGCGATGGGCCATAGGTATTGGTGATCGCCTGCATGTTGGCTACCGCAGTCGGAGTCGCCCCCATGCCAAAACCACAGTGACCGGCTGCCAGTACCGCAGCATCATAGTTTTTACCCATCACACGGAAGGTAATGAAACCTGCATATAAGGCCATGGTTAAGGTCTGCGCCCCCAGAATCACCATCAATGGTCCTGCAAGATCTGCCAGTTGCCAGAGTTTTAAAGAAAGCAATGCCATCGCCAGATAAAGCGACAAGGACGCATTTCCAAAAACATCGATCGCCCGGTCAAAGACCTGAACTTTAAAAATACCTTCCAGCACATTACGCAAAATCACGCCGCCTGCCAGTGCCCATACGAAAGTCGGCAGCTCGAATGCCGTTCCTCGGCTAAAGCCGGTCATAAATTCTGCAAATGCCAGACAACCGGCAAACAGGCCTAGCGTTGTAATTGCGTTATCCGCGGTAATCAGACGTACCTGATGTGGATATTCAAATGGAATATATTCCGTAGAATTAATATCCATCGGGGTATTGTTGCGCTTTTCAATCTGCTGGTTGGTACGCTCAGTCGCCAGATTGTGACGGTTAATCAGAAGCCTAGCCAAAGGTCCGCCAATGATTCCGCCAATAATCAGGCCAAAAGTCGCACTGGCCATTCCCAGTGCAAGCGCACCCTGAATACCGTGCTGAACTTCCAGAATTTCACCCCATGCTCCTGCTGTACCATGTCCCCCGGTCAAGGTAATTGAACCCGCAATCAGACCAATCAGCGGATCGATGCCCAGCAAAGTCGCCAGACTGATCCCTACGACGTTTTGTATCACAATGAATGTAGAAATCGCCATCAGGAAGATCACCAGCCCAATCCCGCCTTCACGTAGTTTGGAAAAGTTGGCGCTCAGACCGATTGAGGAGAAGAAAATTAGCATAAAACTGGTTTGCAATTGGGCACTTGTGGTAATGCTATAACCCCAGAATGTGTGTACCAGCAATGAGAGAATCGCTGCAACCAGACCACCTGCTACAGGCTCAGGAATGTTGTAACGTTTTAAGAATTCGATTTTATTGACCAGGAAACGTCCGAGTAACAGCACGATAGCTGCCGCGATCAAGGTATAAAATGCGTTAAAAGTAAAATCCATAATTTTTGCCCAAGATGATCTGGAGTTTTTTGTCGTTCTAAAAGTCACTTTATGTTGCAGTCTGCTTGCAACCTATGATGACTACGCCAGAAATGCCTCGAAGTCATCTCTCACTTTTAGAATCACAAAACGCTTAATCATCCCTTTCAAACTTATGAATATCATCATGATGATCATATTCAATAAATGAGAGATTTATAAAAGCGAAAAAACAGCCTGTCTTTCAACTTCATGCCTGCTCAAAACGAGCAGTTAATTATATGAAAGCTGATGAATCACTGTCATTTACTACCCAAAAATATTTTACATTTTTCTGAGCGCTTTCAACCTAATTGGCTTAAAACAAGCCGTTTGGAATAACTTTATTTTAAGTAGATCTTAGCCATGTAAAGCTGAATTTCTTCAAAGCACATGTATTCAGATGAAAAGTCGCACATTATGCTGTTTCTTTGTATAAAGTTTTATTATTTTTTATTAGAAATAGTTAAATCACCTATAAAAAATTATTATAAGTTATTATTTCTTATATAAAATTTAGCATTTATTAATTCAAATAAACTCTTAATCTCTACATTAAAATTTGATCTTCTGGCTACTTTAGTCGTCTACCATCTGGAACTTTCCAGGAGCTTAAAGGCCTCAAGAGATGCCTGTTATCACGCTTTCAGCCGCTTATAAGAGCTTGCAGCAGTTTATCCTGCATATTATGACCCTAATAGATCACTTAAAAAATCAGGAGATTTAGCTCTTGAAACAGGCATTTTAACGACCCACAGAATGAAAAAAATTATAACAGCTCATCACGTTATTCACTTTGTGCCCACCAAACTGTTTGTTTAGTTTATAGTCATTCAAAATCGTAAGGACATAAGATTGGACATCAAAATGGATCAAAACCTCGTTCGTGCAGTAGACCACACCATTCGCTCACGTCATTCCGTGCGTGCTTTTTTAGATACTCCGGTCAGCACCGAGCTGCTCAAAGATATTTTAACCGTTGCGAGTCGTGCACCTTCAGGAACTAATATTCAGCCCTGGAAAGTGTATGTGCTGACAGGCAAAAAGCGGGATGAACTGGTACAACGGGTGTGTCAGGCGCAAATCGAATTACAGGCCAATCCTGCGCTAGCAGAACACTATGGCGAAACTTTTTCCTATTATCCGCAGCAATGGTTTTCGCCTTTTATAGAACGTCGTCGTGAAAATGGCTGGGGCTTATATGGCCTGCTCAACATTCAAAAAGGCGAAAAAGAGAAGATGGCTCGTCAGCAGCTGCGAAATTATGAACTGTTTGATGCACCGGTAGGACTCTTCTTTACTTTACATAAGGCACTGGGCATCGGCTCTAAAATGGATGTTTCCATGATGATCCAAAATGTCATGATTGCCGCCAAAGCACGTGGCCTGGATACCTGTCCACAGGCTGCCTGGAATCCTTTTAATCAGCTTGTGCTGGAAGTAGTCGGTGCAGGACAAGAGGAAGAACTGATTTGTGGCATGGCGCTGGGTTATGCCGACCCTGATCATATTATCAACAGCTATATCACACCGCGTGTTCCGGTGGAGGAATTCGCAGTATTTTTAAACAACTGATTAAGAAGTTTTTTTTACTCAAAAAGCCAGGGACAAAGCCCTTGGCTTTTTTTACACTCCACCGCTTTGATGCCTTCTTTAGGCTCGATTGCTCAGGCTAATTTAAACTGCATCCATATTGCAATACAGACCAGCAAGGTCATCACCAAAGCCATATTCAATAATGCATTCCAGAGTAAAAAGTTGAGTAAAACCCCACCCAACAAGCCGCAGGTAAATTGCATACTGCCGATAATGGCACTGGCGGTGCCCGCTCGCGCGCCCTGTTCGGACATGGCCAGTGCCATCGCATTGGGACCGGTAAAACCCACTGCCGCCACGACCAAAAACAGGGCGACCAGAACGGGAATGACTGACTGAGTATCCAGCAGCCCCATAATGAGTAAAGCACTCACCCCAAGGGCTTGTAGCCATAGTCCCAGTTGAAGTCGTCCCCGTATCGTGAAACGTCCCACCAGATGTTTATTAAGCGCTGAAGATAACATGATACCCATCGCATTTACTCCAAATGCATAGGCAAACTGCTGTTCACTCAGCTGGTAACGGTCCATAAAAATAGCCGAAGAGGCACTGATATAACTGAACATGATGCCACCCGACAGACAGCCTACCAGCATTGGATGCCGGAAACTCTCATCCTGGAAAATGGCACGGTACAGACTTAATACCTGCTGAAAGTTCAGTTTCAGCTGCTGTTCCGGCTTTAGCGTTTCTTCAAACAGAAAATGTACGCAAGCCAGCATAAACAGGCCACTCATCATGAGGACCACAAAGATCATGTGCCAATCATAAAAAATTAAAACCCAGGCGCCCAAGCTGGGTGCAACAATCGGTGCGATACTGGTCACAATCATCATGCTGGCAAAAGCTTGAGCGGCCGACTGCATATCCAGACGGTCACGAATCGCAGCACGCACCATGACCACGCCTACACAGCCGCCTAAGGCCTGCAAAATCCGCGCTGCAATCAGGCTCCACTCATTCTGGGCAAAGATACACAACACGCTCGCCACAATATAAAGACAGAGCCCGAAATACAGCGGCGGCTTACGTCCAACCCGGTCACTGATCGGACCATAAATCAGCTGCCCAAGCGCCAGCCCCAGAAAATAGGCAGGTAAACTGTTAGCGACCATCTGGGTACTGACCCCAAAGTCTGCGGCCATTTCTGGCAAGGCAGACAGATACATATCAATGGATAAAGGCCCCAATGCAGTCAGCGAAGCCAATAAAATAATCCAGGACATACGATAAGGCTGCTGTACTGTATTGCTTGAGTTCATGATTTAAGATTTAACGCGATGAATGCAGACAAGTTAACACAGCACATAGTATGATTTATATGGAAATTAAATGTTATCGAGATCGCATTTTTACGCGAATATTCACTCTCCCCCACACCAGACCGAAGGATAAAGGATCACCGTTGAAATCTTGGCTTAATCATCTTAAACGCACCACTTATAATACGACCTTGATGTATAACCTGCGTATGCTGGTCGCGTTTATAGGCACAGCCTTTGTGCCCTATTTTATGGGGCAGCAATTAATGACTATTCCCCTCACCTTGGGAGTGGTAGCAGCTGGCTTAAGCGATATTGATGACCGCTTTTCGGTGCGCATCCTGAATCAACTGTATACCTATCTCGGTTTCTTTATAACCGCTGTTGGTGTGTATCTACTATTTCCTTATCCGATTCTGTTTGCGCTGGCTTTAATTGTCTCCTGTATCGCCCTGATTCTGCTCGGTTCACTGGGACGGCGTTATGCCACAATTTCGTATGGCTGTCTGGTGGTGTCCGTCTATTCCATGCTGGGCGTTGACCTGTTTGATGGCTGGTATGTGCAGGCCGGCTTATTGGTGATTGGGGCCATGTGGTATGGTCTGCTCTCAACCTTAAGCTTTCTCTTCTTTCCGGCCCATCGTGCGCAGGATAGTCTGGCCAAATGCTATGCCTCACTGGGTGACTTTCTATATGCCAAGTCCAATCTGTTTGATGTCGACATGACCCCGAACAGCTATCAGCAGAGTATCATTGAGCTATCTCTGGAAAATGGCAAACTCATTTCGATTTTTAATGAAATGAAAACAGTGCTGTTAACCCGCCTGAAAGGTGACCGTGGTCAGAAGGACACCCGCCGCAGCCTGCAATACTATTTTGTCGCGCAAGATATTCATGAGCGGGCCGACTCGGCACATATTGACTACCAGAAACTGGCCAAGCTGTTTGAACACAGTGATGTGCTGTTCCGTTTTCAACGCATCCTGTCCCTTCAGGCCAAAGCCTGTAAGGACCTGGCGGATAGTATTCAGCTCCGCACCACCTATGTGCATAACAAGCGTTTCAAACATGCCTTTGGCAATCTGAGACAGTCTCTGGAAAAGCTACGACAAGAACAGCAATATGATCAGGTCTGGGTAAATGCCTTATTTTCGCTCTATCAGAACCTGAAGTCGATTGATGCCCAGCTGCGTAATCTGGAAACTGAGCGTCATATCAAATTTGACCGGGCCAAGTATATTGACCACCAGCTGAAAGATGATGATCTTAAAGGCTGGGAGGATATTAAAATCCGGATCAAGCAGCATCTAACCCCTGAATCCGTGCTGTTCCGGCATGCCATCCGCCTGTCGATTGTGCTGCTGATCAGTTATATCTTTGTGCAGTTAACCGATATTGAATATGGTTACTGGATTCTGCTGACGGCCCTGTTTGTCAGCCAGCCTAACTTTAACGCCACCAAACGCCGCTTACGTTTACGCATTATTGGGACGCTGGCCGGTATTACGCTGGGTTATGCGATTTTGTATTTTGTACCTTCGGTAGAAGGACAGTTATTACTGCTGGTCATCAGTGGTATTTTATTCTTTGAATTACGCAGCAAACAGTATGCTCAGGCCACAGCCTTTATTACCATTTTGGCCCTGATTAACTTTAACCTGGATGGAATGGGCTTTGCCGCAGCCTTCCCGCGCATGATCGACACCCTGATTGGCTGTGCGATTGCCTGGTTTGGGGTGAGCTTTATCTTCCCCGACTGGAAATTCCGTCGTCTACCGCGCAGCATCAATCGTACCCTACAAGCCGAGTGTGATTATCTGGGCGAAGTAATTGAACAGTATAAGTCAGGACGCAATAATGGCCTGAAATATCGGGTGGTGCGCCGCGCTGCGCATAATACCGATGCCGAAGTGGCTTCGCTGATTTCAACTTTGGCCACTGAACCCGACTTCGATCCGCAGCAAAAATCACTGGCTTTTGAGTTCTTATGCCTGAACCATACCTTTATCAGCTATATTGCGGCCTTGGGTGCGCATCGGGAAAAAATTCAGGATCAGGATATTTTGGACTTGCTCGACAAGGCGCTGATCGATATTCACGGTGCATTGCTGCATGATGAAATGCCGGATCTGAGTGCTCCCAAGATGCTGCTGGATATTCGTCAACGCCTGTCCGACAATCGGGAAGATGACCAAAAGTCATTAATCATCTTACAGCAGCTATCGCTGATCTTTAGTATTCTGAATCAGCTCAGTCAGTTAAAGCAAAGTTTAAGCCATGAGCACGATCAACAGGCTACCGAACTGGCTTCCCTATAATTTGACTGATTTTGGAACAATATACTCACTGAATGCATCCAATTAATGCTAAACTTTTTAAAGTTTTAAATCTGTTAATTTCATTATGACCGCGAAAAATTTATACGCTTATACCCTACAGCCTGTGAACTATGAAATTTCAGAAGCAGAGCAGCGTCATGCTCAGCTGACGATCTGGCGTAGCACCAATAAAATTGGCATGAAAGCCTGGCTGATCATGGGTGTTATTGTGGCCCTTTCCATTCTGGGTATTATTCTGCTCAAGAACTATTCGACCGTCTTCTGCTGGGTGGCGATTGTCTGTGTGGTGCTGTACTACCTGATTCGTACATTTGGCATGGAATGGTATGTCAAACGCAAGATGAATGAATTTCCAGTTCAGGAAATCAAGGGCATTCGTCTAGGCGTACAACCGCATGGCCTCGTGATGCGCCAGAAAATGGGCATGCAGGAAGGTGTGGGTGCGATTGGCTGGAAAGATATTTACGAGTGGTATAACACCCCTGAATTTATCCTGGTCAATTTCAAGGTAAAGGGCCAGCAAGGTGCCTATATTCTACCAAAACGTATGGACAGCAAGAATTTCTCTTTTGCCACCATTCGCAAACATCTACAAGCTGAAGTGGGCGAGCCGAAGCAGATCTAAATAGAAGTGAAACCCAAAAACCTCCTGCCTGGGCATGGAGGTTTTTTTACAATATTTTTTTATAAAAAATCACCTATATCGCAATATAAATGATAATGAGAATAAATATTATTTTCAAACTCTATAATTTCCAGCTATAATTTTCGTAATTTTGTATAAACCACTTTCATCTGACGCCCATGTTAAAAAAAATGTTTTTCCAAATCCACTGGTTTCTGGGGATTAGCGCTGGTTTGATCCTTTCTATCATGGGAGTCACTGGAGCTATTTATTCTTATGAACAGCAAATCTTAAAATGGATAAATACTGACAGTTATGTGGTTCAGATACAAAATCAACCAAAACTAAGCCCGGCTGAGCTATATCTACGTTTCCAGCAAAACCAGCCTGAGGCCAAAATTAATAGCGTCACGGTGGCCAGCGATCCGGCTGCATCCAGCACAGTGAATATCGCCAAAGAAGGTGCACGACGCGGCCAGAATATTATGCTGAACCCCTACACGGCCGAAGCCCTGCCTGAGCTTAAGGGCCGTGAGTTCTTCCAGTTTGTTCAGCAGTTACACCGCTATTTAACATTGGGTCCTTTCGGCAAGCAAATTACCGGTGCCTGTACCCTGATGCTCATTTTCTTCGTACTGTCCGGCCTGTATTTGCGTTGGCCCAAACGCCATTCAATTAAACAGTGGTTCCTGGTTAAGCCGAAGTTAAAAGGCCGAAATTTTATCTGGGATTTACATGCCGTAGTTGGAACTTGGGTAGTCATTTTCTACCTGCTGCTCGCATGCACCGGCCTGTACTGGTCGTATGACTGGTGGCGTAATGGCATGTTTAAAGTATTAGGAGTCGAGCGTCCCCAACCAACCATGCAGGCCAATGCCAATCCGGGCCGCAGTGGTAAAAATACTGAAAACACTCTGCCTCCAGAAACAACTGTGCAGATACTGGAGCAAAGCTGGATGGGTTTTAATACAGAATTCTCCGATAGATACTCGAGCGTGACGTTTACTCTTCCGAAAAAAGCCGATGGTAAAATAGAGTTGAGTTTCGTGGACCCGATCCCCCAGCATGAACGTGCGCGAAATACGGCAAGTTATCATTATTCTGATGCTAAGTTTTATGATGTCCAGCTCTATAAAGATAAAAAGTTAAATGAAAAAATTATGAGCAGCATGTTGCCCGTCCACCGGGGGAGCTTCTTTGGTCCGGTCTACCAGTTCCTAGTCATGCTGGCAGCTTTAACAATGCCTCTATTCTTCGTGACCGGCTGGATGCTGTATCTGAAACGCCGTAAACAGAAGAAACTGACGTTGGCTGCCCGTCAAAGTGCTACTGCCATTCCTTTAGATTCAAATACCACCCCCTGGCTGATTGCCTATGCTTCACAAACCGGTGTCTCCGAGCAGTTGGCCTGGCGTACTGCAACCGCCTTACAAGAAGCGCGTCAACCGGTTAAAGTTAAAACAGTACAGCAGTTAAGCCTGAGTGATCTGCAACAGGCTGAACAGGTGTTATTTGTTGCCAGCACCTATGGCACCGGCGAAGCGCCGGATCTGGCCGCATCTTTTGAGAAAAAAATCCTGTCTGCAAAAACCAACCTCAGTCATTTAAGTTATGCAGTTCTAGCACTCGGCTCCCAGGAATATCCAGACACCTATTGCAGTTTTGGCCATCGTATTGATGCATGGTTGCAGCAGAATGCCGCCACACCATTATTCCCGACCATTGAAGTGGATAATGCCAATCATGAACATATCCAGCAGTGGAATCAGGCACTGGCACAGGTCACGCAACTGGAATTACAAGCCATGCGCATTGACAAGACTTTTGATTCATGGACTTTGCATCAACGTGAGCTGCTCAATCCGGGCAGTCTGGGTGCGCCAGCCTTTAGTATTGAACTGACTCCTCAGCATGAAGCCATCTGGCAGGCAGGTGATATTGCCGAAATTCAGCCCGGCAATAGTCCTGAGCGGATTCAAGCCTTCCTTAATGAACATCAGATTGCAGCTGGTACACAGGTCCCATCTCTGCAACAAAGCATTGAACAGGCTCTGTGGGATCGTGACCTGACTCAAGCCAAGCCTTTTGGCTCTCTGGAGCAGCTACTTGAGCAATTACCTGTTCTGTCTACCCGGGAATATTCGATTGCCAGTATTCCCAGCCAGCAGGTTTTACGCCTAGTGGTTCGTCAACAAAGCGATACCCAAGGCCGCTTCGGTCTGGGTTCAGGCTGGCTGACCGAGCATGCGCCGTTAAATACTTCAATTGCCTTACGTATCCGTAACAATGAATCCTTCCATCTGGTGGATGATAACCGTCCAATTATCTGTATTGGTAATGGTACTGGCATTGCCGGCCTACTCAGTCTGCTGAGCGCACGTAACCGTCAGGACTATACACAAAACTGGCTAATCTTCGGCGAGCGCCAGCGTGAACACGATTTCTTCTTTGCAGAAACGATTCAGGCATGGCTACAGATGGGCACACTGCAACGTCTGGATCTGGCCTTCTCTCGCGACCAGCCGGAAAAAGTCTATGTACATCATAAGCTACGTGAACAGGCAGAAGAGCTAAAAACCTGGATTGCTCAGGGTGCAGTGATTTATGTATGCGGTAGCATTAATGGCATGGCCAGTGATGTTGATCAAGCCTTGATCGAGATTCTCGGAGAAAGTAGTGTCGATCAGTTACGCCAGGATGGCCGTTATCGTCGTGATGTGTATTAAAACGATATAAAATCAAAAAAACCGGGCAAAGCTGTCCGGTTTTTTATTGCATACAGAGATGACAACTTAATCTGTTCTTAAACAATCAGGAAATAAAAATTTCCAGTCAACTTAAACACAGCCTGAGCTTGATCTTTACGGTGCTACTGCTCATGAACGGGGTCTGGACAGCCCCTCTCACTTTAAACAACTGTCCGGACAGCGCAGCAGCATATGTCCAGCCATATCCGGATAACTTGAGGGTTATCACGGGCGAACTCGGCTTTCAGGAAAAATATACTGAAGCTCAATGCATGGACCACTATCTGCGTTCCACCTATCCACAGCTTCGCAATCAGATCATAGCGGAAGACCGCAGCACCAGCACTGCACATACTTCATTCACTCATAATCTTAAAGCAGGATCTCAAGCTTCATGACCCGATCACTATTGTCACTAACGGCTTCATACGCCACGCGCCCGTGCGATTGCCTAACATGAGAGCTATCAGCATGTCATCAACCTCAGTTCCGCCATTCCCCTGTGTATTCGCTATCACTTCTCACTTCTGGTTAGGCAAATAGTTTGCGTTGATGAGTGGCTCTTCAATGGATATGAGGGTCTATTTAAATACATCCTAATGTAAACGGATCTGCCGCGGCAACGGCAGATCCGGATTTTTAAACAGTTCGGGTTTTTGTATATAGATCTGATAGAGATAATTTTTAATATCAAGCAGTAACTTTTCTGGCGCCACCAGAATATTTTGCCCTTCCGGAGTTAAATCCAGTGAAAGAATGGTCTTTTCCTGACGCAAAAAAGGAATGACTTTCTCAACAAAATCCTTGAGACTGATTTCCTGGACCTGATAATTGGCCCAGTTGTCTTTTATCAGCAGCCTGGCCAAACCCTTGCTTTGCCAGCTGGCAAAAGCCCGTTGTCCGGTCGGAGTCGCACAAAGTGCCCAGCCGTCTTGATAAAGTGCAAAAATGCCTGCATTGGCGACAATCGCTTCAATATACTGTTTATAGGCATATTTGGGATCGTAAGCAGAATTTTGGGTTTTTGAGGCGGCTTTGCGCTGATATGGATTTCTCATGGCCATGAAATCTTCAAATTATTATAGACTTTGGATTCTAGGGAATAATCAGATTTTAGGCAAGAAAGATATGGTGGGCGCTGACGGGATCGAACCGCCGACATTCTGCTTGTAAGGCAGACGCTCTACCAACTGAGCTAAGCGCCCTGAGGAATAAAATAGCAGGGCTATTTTATGACGCAAGACCAACAAGTCTTGGTATGAATATCTTAAACTCAGGAATTTAAGCAGAATGATCTTAGGATGGCGCAGCGGACGGGGCTCGAACCCGCGACCCCCGGCGTGACAGGCCGGTATTCTAACCAACTGAACTACCGCTGCATCGTAAGAATCTGGTGGGCGCTGACGGGATCGAACCGCCGACATTCTGCTTGTAAGGCAGACGCTCTACCAACTGAGCTAAGCGCCCTGATAAAGAGTGTCAATCTTTAGTTTTATTAAATCTAAGCTCAGGGACCTAAATCTAATCTCTCTTGAGATGGCGCAGCGGACGGGGCTCGAACCCGCGACCCCCGGCGTGACAGGCCGGTATTCTAACCAACTGAACTACCGCTGCATCGCAAAAGAATCTGGTGGGCGCTGACGGGATCGAACCGCCGACATTCTGCTTGTAAGGCAGACGCTCTACCAACTGAGCTAAGCGCCCTCAAAAGGTCAATCATGTAAATGGCGCAGCGGACGGGGCTCGAACCCGCGACCCCCGGCGTGACAGGCCGGTATTCTAACCAACTGAACTACCGCTGCACTTACACAATGTCACTATTGCGGCAAACGAATATCAAGATCTTAAAGTGGCGCAGCGGACGGGGCTCGAACCCGCGACCCCCGGCGTGACAGGCCGGTATTCTAACCAACTGAACTACCGCTGCACTATAAGGTCTCAACGTGAAAGAAGCTTGGTGGGCGCTGACGGGATCGAACCGCCGACATTCTGCTTGTAAGGCAGACGCTCTACCAACTGAGCTAAGCGCCCTTTCTAAACGTCTTCATCGTTTGATGAGGTGCATTATAGAGAATCCTCACAGACTGTCAAACGCTTTTCTGACTGTTTTCCACTTTTTCAGTGTGAGTGATTAAAAAATAGGTTAATTGTTAAAAAAAACAATACTTTTTGTTTATTTTTTAAGTTTATAGCAAATTTCAAGTGCTTTCTTTGAGCAGCGATCTGCGCTTTTTCAGCTCTTAAATGAAAATTTAGGCCAGCACTTACCGAAAACGTCAAGACTGCTGAAAGATTATACAGGGCCTCAAAACTCTTCAGGTGATAATCCTGTAATTCAAACATTTTCAGTCTTTCTCGAGTTTTAATATTTTATGATCCAGTCCTGTCGCTAACTTTCCTTTCCCTCATATCCCCCTCAGACCATCCAGTAGTGAATTTAACACTCAGGACTTAATCCACTTGGTGAAAATAAGTGATATTTCATCTGATTTTATTCATTCATCTGTCTTACTTTTAAAGATTCAGGTTCAATCTCCAGCGGCTGTTCCGAAAGATAGACCAGTGCGTCTTCATTCACCAGACGAAACAGCTGTGCTATATCTGCATTGCGCATCCGGATACAGCCATGTGACCTCGGCGTACCCATTGGTTCTGAATCTGGTGTGCCATGAATATAGATATAACGCTGATAGGTATCGCAGCCTTCGCCCTGATTAAAGCCGGCTTCCAGACCACAAAGCCACAAAATACGGCTTAAAATCCAGTCCCGCTCAGGAAACTGGGCTGCCAGCTCAGCATCATAAATCTCACCCGTGGCCTGACGGGCAATAAATACACTGTTTAAAGGCACTTCCTGACCAAATTTTTCTGCCACCTTATGCCAGCCACGCGGGGTCTTGCCACTATTTTCAGTTTCACCTATCCCGTTTTTTCCACTTGAAATCAGATAGCTCTTATTAAAGCGCGGCAAATGCAGTTTTTGCTGGGCTAAATCAATCAGAATTTCGGCCTGAGCCAGCTGTAAGTTATTCATGACTTATCATTCTCGGTCTTTTTCTTGATTAAAGAAGATACTGAGGTGGCGATCTGCTCATGTTGCTGGTTCTCTGGCAGGGGTTCAGGACGGCGCCATAACCAAATAGCCACAATCAGCAAGATGATATCAGTAAAGATTTTGACAGCGACAGGTGCTGGGGTCACCAGCATAATGATTCCACTGATCAGCATCATGATACTGGCCAACCATTTGGCCTTACGAGGCACCGTACCATTGGCTCGCCAGGCGCTAAGCGTAGGCCCATATTTTGGATGGTTAAGTAGCCATTCATCCATCTGTGGCCAACCTTTAGAAGCTGCCCAGGCAGCCAGAATTAAAAAGACTGTTGTTGGCATACCCGGCAAAAATGCACCGATAAAACCTAGGATCACAAACACCACCACTAGGCTTCGCCAAAACAACATTTTCATAAATCAGTCCCAACCCCGGAATTAGGGTAGTATAAAGTGTTTTTATCTGCTCTCCGTTATATTTCTGCACTTTCACAGGTCACGTGATGCCCTTTTCCCGTCTAAATCAAAATTTTGTAGAAACATGGCAATGCTATCAGCACCCTTTGGTACGACAACTGGCCTTCGCTGTCGGCAGCCCCAACATCCTGTCCGGACTCCCAGATGAGCTGACGATTGTGCATGGTTTTGAGCTACACAATAACCAGCACTGGCAGCAGCATCTACAGCACTATCATCCGCGCCTGAAATATCTAGATCAGCATCCACAAGAACTGGAAGATTTTGTCAGGCAACTGAAAAGCACCCGGCTCGGCCTGCGCTTTGAAATGCTGATCTGGTTCTGGTTATTGGATGATGCTTATCATCCTTACCAACTTTTAGGACATAGTATTCAGAAAATTGACGGCGCCAAAACACTGGGTGAGCTGGATTTTTTACTGTTAAATAGCGATAGCGGTCTGGTTGAGCACTGGGAAATCGCCCTGAAATATTATCTGGCTGAGGCCGATTTCAGCCTGCCGCACTGGTATGGACTGAATCGCAGTGATACTTTAATCCGGAAAATGAAGCATTTTACCCAGAAACAGTTTCAGTTTACCGAGGCGCTTGGGCATCCTATCCAAAAACGTTTTTGTGTGATTAAGGGCCAACTTTATCTACCACTTCATCGTGCTGATCAACCCCTGCCCGCATGGGTAAATACTGGACGGCGTCTGGGTTTATGGGGACAGCAGATTCCCGATCCCAGCTCCGGTTTTTATCGTCTGCAACGACATGAATGGATTTATCCAAATGCTCAGCCGAGCAGTTTAAAGCCATATTGGTGGACAGATGGATTATATAAAAAAGCAGATCAAGAAGATTTTTATATGTACCGCAATCCCTTACTACTTCCTTTATCTACACATAAGTCACTATAAAACATTACATCTATTAACCGAAGCACTATGAAAACCTCATGTTTTTTAGAACATATATTTTCTAATCTAAGTTCCACATCATAATAATTTTATTATTGATTATATGGAGATGATGATGAAAAAAATTCTTGCTACTTCATTGCTAATGGCTTTTGTATTGACTGGTTGTAATACGTTCAAAGGTCTGGGAAAAGACGTTTCCAAAGCTGGAGATACTGTCACTAATACTGCGGAAAAAACGTCTGAAGAAATCCGTCACAATTAAGTTTTTTTAAGTACCAGGAAGCCCTATCTACGATAGGGTTTTTTTATGTGGCATATTCACATTCCAGCTTATATTCCCCTATTATAGAAGCCATAAATTTACCCACTTAAGAATACCCTATGGACTCTTCTGCCACTCTAGACTTAAGCCTGCAACTGTTACGCCAGCCTTCTATTACCCCTCTGGATCATGACTGCCAGACGATCATGGCGGAACGTTTAAAGCAGATCGGCTTTCATATTGAAGCCATGCGCTTTGAAGATGTGGATAATATCTGGGCGCGTAAAGGAACAGAAGACCCGGTATTCTGCTTTGCTGGCCATACGGATGTGGTACCTACAGGAAATCTGCAAGCCTGGAACTCGGACCCATTTCAGCCAGAAATCCGTGATGGCAAGCTCTATGGTCGTGGCAGTGCCGATATGAAAACAGCGCTAGCTGCTATGGTGGTGGCCACTGAGCATTTTGTAGCAAAATATCCAAATCATAAAGGCTCGATTGCCTATCTGATTACTTCAGATGAAGAGGGTCCCTCCATCAATGGTACGGTAAAAGTCATTGAGACGCTGGAGGCACGCAATGAAAAAATCACCTGGTGTCTGGTGGGCGAACCATCAAGCACACATCAACTCGGCGATATTATCAAAAATGGCCGTCGCGGTTCATTAAATGCCCATCTAACGGTTAAAGGCAAACAAGGCCATGTGGCTTATCCGCAGCTTGCAGTGAATCCGATCCATACTGCCTCTCAAGCTATTGCAGAATTATGTAATACGGTCTGGGATCATGGCAATGCCTATTTCCCGGCCACTTCTTTCCAGATTTCCAATATCAATGCCGGTACGGGTGCAACCAATGTGGTACCGGGCAGCATGGAACTGCTGTTTAACTTCCGTTATTCCACCGAAGTGACTGCCGAAGAACTTAAGGCACGTACCCTTGAGATTCTGGACCGTCATGGGGTGGAGTATGACATTTCCTGGACATTGTCTGGCTTGCCATTTCTGACCCCGGTGGGCGAACTGGTAAATGCTGCCAAAGATGCCATCTTGAGTGTGAAAGGTCGTGAGGCCGAACTGTCTACCTCTGGTGGAACCTCGGACGGCCGCTTTATTGCCCCTACTGGCGCTCAGGTGCTGGAGCTTGGGGTGCTGAATGCCACCATCCACCAGATCAATGAACATGTAGATATTGCCGATCTAGAGCCACTGGCTGAAATTTATGAGCAGATTCTGGTGAACTTACTGAGCCACTAAGCGCTAGATGAAGACATAAAAAAGGAACTCCGTAGAGTTCCTTTTTTATGTCTATATTCTTATAGACCGAGTGTAGCCTGAATATGTGCCATATTCGGGATATGGAATAACTGTTCTGCCATACGGACATACTGGAATACGGCAGGATCATGATCGGACTGCTCCGCATCCACCACTTCAGAAATACGTAAACGGATCGTTTTTGGCATTTCATTGCACATCAGGGCAAAACGCTGGTGGATTTCATCCCCTTCAATCACCAGAGCCACCCCCTGTTGCTGAGAAGGTTCATTCACCGCATAGACCGGCAGTTTGGCTTCATGCCACTCTACGGTTTTGACTTGGGTCGAACTATCCAGCGCTGACAAAACAATATTTTGCGGTAATAGCATCGGCGCTTTGCCGTGACAGTCAATAATATAAGCATCAATAAATCCGGTAGAGACCGTAATTAAATGCTGTAATTCCTGCTGGCTAATCTGATCAGCCATCGTGCTGCTTAAGTTACTCTGACTCATCTATGACCCCTGTTGTACTGCAATGATTTCCTGAATATTCTCCAGCAACTCTGCTTCCTGGAACGGTTTACCCATATAGTGAGTAACCCCCAGACTGAACGCCCGTTCGCGATGTTTTTCACCGGTTCGCGATGTGATCATGATAATTGGCAGGTTACAGTGAATATCATGGTGACGAACCAGGTTGGTCACCTCGAAACCATCCATACGCGGCATCTCAATATCAAGCAGCATCAGATCCGGACGGATATTTTCAAGCTGCTCAATCGCATCGACACCATCTTTCGCAGTTACCACATCATAACCCTGACGTTCTAGCAAACGTGAAGTTACCTTACGCACTGTCACCGAGTCATCCACAATCATCACCAGACGACGTGTATTCGAGTAGCGTGAACTATCACGATGATCTTGCAACTGTTTCAGACGCTGGGTGGTCTGAATCTGACGGGCAATATTCTGGCCATCCAGAATCAAACAGACCTGACCATCACCCAGAATCGTTGCGCCAGCCACTACGCCAATATTGGCAAACTGCTGACCCACTGGTTTCACGACAATCTGGGCACGTGAGCCGACCAGCTGATCAACCAGCAAGGCAATGGTCTGACCACTATTGCCTTTGATCAGCAGTACCGGAAGTGAATGACCGATATTGTTCAGACGTGGAATTGGCTGATTGGCAACAAATTCGGACAAAGAACGTAGCTTGTAATTTTCATTATCAATCTTGAAGTGGTCATCTTTACTATTAAAGTAAGTTTCCAGTGTTGACGGCGCAATACGGACAATACGGTCAATCTGGGCCAGTGGAATGGCATATTGCTGATCGCCCACTTTCACCATCAGGGCATCGCTGACCGCCACTGTTGTAGGAACGCGAATGCTGAAGGTGGTTCCCTTGCCTAACTCGGATGTCACCGAGACATGACCGCCGAGCAGCTTGATCTGACTTTGTACGACATCCAGCCCGACCCCACGACCGGAAATCTGGGTAACCGCTGTGGCAGTACTAAAGCCAGGATGGAAAATCAGCTGCAAGATTTCTTCCTGATCCAGCATCTGATCTTCTTTGATGAGGCCCAGGCCAAGAGCCTTTTCCCGAATCTTTCCGGCATCAATGCCTTTACCGTCATCACTGAAGGAAACGATAACATCTGTTCCTTGGCGGCTAATATTTAATACAATAGCGCCCACTTCCGGCTTGTGCAGTGCAAGACGCTCAGCGCGATCTTCCAGACCATGGTCAATCGCATTACGCAGCATATGCTCAAATGGAGTCACCAGACGTTCCAGAATATTACGGTCCAATTCCCCCTCACTATTCTGTACGATTAATTCGGCAGGACGGCTCAAGCTGGTCGATGTCTGACGTACAATACGTTGCAAGCGCGGCAGCATGCGGTCAAATGGAACCAGACGGGTACGCATCAGGCTCTCCTGAATCTCGGCCTGAATCCGTGACTGTTGCAATAACAAGCCTTCAGTTTCACGAATCTTGTCTGCCAGGGTACTTTTGAAATCCACCAAGTCAGATGCCGACTCCGCCAGAGATTTAGACAGCTGGTTCAAAGAAGAATATTGGTCCATTTCCAGTGGGTCAAAGTCTGCATAACGCGAGTTTTCTGAACCGTGTTTGGCAATAATCTGGGATTCCAGCTCACCTTCCATTCGGCGTAACTGATCGGCCAGACGCTTGATCGCAAGCTCCATCTCGTTCAGGGTATTGCCCAGCTGCCCCAAATCCATCTCGATACGGGAACGGTTAATCGCGTTCTCACCTGACAGGTCGATCATCTTCTCCACCAGATCGGCCGAGATACGGATCATCTCATTGCTAGTATCACCTGTACCCGTATGCGCCCACTCACCCATCATCTGAGGTGGTTCAGTACCATCACCTTCTATAAACTCGAAACTAGGAACCGCAGCCAGATGTTCAGTTTTGGCCAGGTGTTCAGGTAATTGTGCCGTTACATCTACATACTGGATCTTTGCCAGACCGCTTTGAATCTGCTCAACATTGCTATAGTCGCGCTGGAAAATTGCCTGTTTTAGCCAGGCCAGCGTTTTTTGCAACAGGCCATCATACGCATTCGAGTTAAAATGATAGACTGCAAACTGCTCGAAAGTAGTTTCCAGCTCATAGGCAATGCTCGCAACCGTTTCATTGTCAATCATACGTGCGCCACCTTTAATACTGTGGGCGGCACGTTGTAATTGTAGTAACAAGCTACGGTCACTACGCTGTTCAAACCATTGCTTCAGCAATTTTTCTGCATTGTCGAGAACTTCTTCAGATTCTTCCAGGAAGCTTTCTTCAACGATAGATTTCAGCTCATCCTCTGCCGAAAGCTCGGCAGCAACTGCCGCCAGTTCAAGACCAGATTCTATTGCTGCCGGTTTTTCAGATATCAGCTCATTTGCTAAATCACCCAGCGCATCAGCCTGCGCTGTATTCTCCAGCTCAACACTTGCTGGTACTCCCGTTTCAACAGGTGTCTCAACCGCCTGTCCTGCTGCCAGCGTCTGAATATTTTGCAGAATTGCAATCGCTTCAGGTGCCGGATAGTCAATGCCTTCATCACGCATCGCCTGGATACGGTCAGAAACGTTGTCCTGTACCAGACGAATCATCTGGATTAAAGCGGGAGTGACCTGAATTTGCTGGCGAATAATCCGCTCATAAATACTTTCCAGTTCATGCGCAATTGCACCAATATGTGACGCCATAATCATGTTTGCGCCCCCTTTCAAGGTATGCAAATGGCGCATCAGATTATTTAATGAAGCCGTGTCATTTTGTTTTTTGGTCCAGCTATTCAGGTCTTCATCAATACTGACCAACAATTCATCTGCTTCTTCCAGGAAAATATTCAGCAGGTCTTCATCAAAGTCACGCTGTGCCTCACTACTTTCAAGCAGCTGACGGTCTGCGGCAATCCGCTGGCTTAATACAGCAAAATCCACACTGCCCGTAGTAGCGGCTTCAGCTAATGGCTCTGTTTGAATGAACGTATTTTCTACCGGAGTTTCTGTACACTCATCCTTCAAGATTTCCAGATCCTGCTGTACAAATGCCGACAGTTCGCCCAGGGTCTTATGCACTTGTTCGCTTAAGATCACCCGCTGTCCCGCTGCCAGTGTATCAAACAGATGGATGAATTCCTGATGCGCCTGCGCAAACAGCTCATAAGCATAATTACTGCCGAGCAGTACCGGCTTTTCCAGCAAGGCATCATAGGCCAGTTTCAGATCAGCAGTAAACTCATGGATGCCAAGTGCTGCGCGATTATCGGTATGTGCAAGCAGTTCTGCTGCCTGCTGGCTTAAAGCCTGAATATATTCCGGATAATCCATCTGGGCACGTTTATCAAACTCAAACTCGGCATCCAGCAACAGATCAATATTCAGCTCAACCAGTTTGGAAACCAGACCTTGAGTTTCCGGACGATCTGCTTCACTGGCTGCATAGCCATAATCATCCCAAACCTTGATGAAAGTAGCATAGACCTTGTTCAGGGCTTCCTGCTCACTCTGGCCCAATAAATGCAAATAATCACTGATAAATTCAGCATACTGGATCAATAAAGCCGTCTCTTTAGAGGTCGAAACGATTTCATCCTGTACCAGAGTTTTAAACAAATGTTCTACTTTGGAGCTGGCATCAAAAATCTGCTCGATTTGCGCCATGGATGAACTGCCACGTAAAGTATGAATGGCACGAATCAGGGCATTATAATCCTGAGTTTTTTCATCTTCATTGCCCAGGAATCTGGCAATTGTTTCAAGATGCTCTTCTGCTTCTTCAATAAAGATTGCGACAGTTTCATCAATATCATTCTGAGCCATCGTGTCCTGATTTTCAGCGGCCTGTTCTGGACTAAGCGGAGCACTATCAAGCTCGCTACCGGAACTGTCTGCCAATTCAAGACCTGTGATCTGGCCTTCAGCCGTCAAGCTATCTGCCAACTGCAAGAGTTCTTCTAGAGCTGGCTCAGGTGAAATTTGTTGTTGTAATTGTTGTCCCAACAGGATGACTGGGCGCAAATCAACATCCAGCTCCCGCACCTGCTTAAATTTTGGATATAAAATAAACTGGTAAATATTCAGTACAGCTTTGGCATATTGCTGAATCACCGGTGTTAGCTGAATCGAGCCTGAGAGAACCCGGTTTAAGCTGTCCTCAACCGTCCACGCAATTTCCCCGGCTGTTTTTGCCCCTACCATCCGCCCTGAACCTTTCAGGGTATGGAAATGGCGACGAATCGTAGTCAGCGTCTCCTGCTGACCTGGATTGGCAAACCATTCTGGAAATAAAGCATTTAACTCAACGAAGATCTCTTCGATTTCTTCAACAAAGATTTCAAGAATTTCTGCATCTTGATCAAGATAACTATCTTCAGGAAGCGTTGTCGTTTCAACTAAATTTTTTAATATTTCTTTCATAGCTCATGCTTCTTACGTTGTGCCGCCAAGAAGGGCGCTCAAACTTAATTGTCATCGTCACGCGAGACCTAACGTTATGAAGTTAAGTACATCTTGTCGAGGCTTTATCTGTATGTCCCAATGTGCCTCAACCTAGATCAAGGCACATTTCCCCCATATGCTCTAACTTTATTCTGGCAGTTTAAAGTCAGATACAGATTCACGTAATGCATCGGCCATGTTTGCCAACTCAGAAACAGAACGTGCTGTGTCAAAAGTTGCACTCGTGGTTTGCGACGTAATTTCCTGAACCACGTTCATCGTGGTCGCAATATGACCTGCAGAAGCAGACTGCAGCTTTGCTGCATCAGAAATGCTTGCGATCAGTTTTGCCAAGTTGTTCGATACAGTTTGAATCTCGTCCAGTGCTACACCGGCGTCTTTAGACAGGTTCGCACCACGCACAACCTCGGCTGTGGTTTGTTCCATCGAAATTACGGCTTCGTTGGTATCAGTCTGAATCGTTTTCACCAGGCCTTCAATCTGCTTGGTTGCAGAGGCAGAACGTTCCGCAAGACGTTGTACTTCATCCGCGACAACCGCGAAACCACGACCGGCCTCACCTGCCATCGACGCTTGAATTGCAGCGTTCAAGGCGAGAATGTTGGTCTGGTCAGCAATATCGTTAATCAGGGCAACGATGTTACCAATTTCCTGTGAAGATTCACCCAGACGTTTAATACGCTTCGAGGTTTCCTGAATCTGTTCACGAATGGTGTCCATCCCCTCAATTGAGCGGTTTACAACGTCTGCACCATTGGCAGCAATTTGTACCGAACGTTCCGCAACCATGGCAGATTCTTCAGCGTTTGAAGATACCTGGTCAATCGACATTGCCATTTCGTTAATTGCAGCAGAAGCACCGGCAATTTCTTGGGCCTGGTGTTCAGAAGCTTCCGCTAACTGGTTGGTAATGCTTTGTGTGGTTGCCGTATATTGCGCTACTTCATGTGAAGTTTCGGTAATACGTGATACCAGATCACGTAACTGGTCAATCGCAAAGTTAATCGAGTCGGCAATCGCACCGGTAAAGTCTTCAGATACTGTCGCATATGAACGTAAGTCACCATCTGCAAGGTCAGCAATCTCGTCCAGTAAACGTAGAATCGCATTCTGGTTACGGTCATATTCATCTTGCAGGCGTGTTACACGCTGTTTATCCGATGCTCCACGCAGGGATAGCAGTTTGAATACACAGATCAGGAAGCCAATCAATAACAGAATTAATAAAACCGCTGGAAGAATCGTTGTCAGACCGGCTTTGCTTGACAGCTTATTCAGATTATTCAGCAGCACATCAGATTCGGTGAAAACCGCAGCAGAAGCTTGACGAACGTTGACAATTTGAGTCGAGTTTTTCAGGATCGTTGCAGACGCAGACTGCAATACATCATCATATTCAGCCTTGATTCCTTCCAGAGATTCACGCAGGTTCGGATCATTGACACGTTCTACACCCAGTTCAGCAGAACCGTTCAATTGGGCATTCAAATAAGAACCAAAAGTTTCCGTATCGGCACTGAAGTCATCCGCTGATTCACGGGAACCATCGCTACCCGTCAATACCAAACTGATTGAACGCAAGATACGTTCTGCAATAAATACCTGGTTTTTCGCAATAACAACCTGGTTAGAAGGCATGTTCTGACGCGCCATCTGGTCAACCATCAGGTTATATTCTGCCTGAATTCCCGGGATGGCTTCACCAATCGCGATGTTAGTATCATACAGCTGGTTAATGATTTTTTGTTGCGATGCAATCAGGTCAATATTAGATGACATCTTGCTCCACTGTTGGTTCACCGTATCCAGTGCATCATTGTCCGGGTGAATACTTTTCACTGTTTCCAAATTTTCAGCAAACGCTTTTTGTGATTCGGTCAGGCTTTTCATCGCTTCAGGTGTTCCCGAAGCAGTGGCTTCTGTCGCCTGACGTGAAATCATTTGCGAAAGTAGGCGTAAATCACCCAGACTTTGAGTCAGCTGGTTGGTACGTGGCACGCTATAGAAAAGATATAGCAAGGTAATGAGTGCCGCGAGTAGACAGCCTATTGCCCCGTAAATAAGCGGCTTAGACTTTTCACTGTCACCAAATACACGTGATAACTGATCTGTTTGTGATTGAATCTTGGCTAAAAAAGCATTGCCACTTTTGCGGCTGGTACTTTCACCTGTATTCTTTTTTTTAAGTTTAAAGCCCATGCAGCTTCTCCCCGATTTACGCCTTTATTACTTTCGTGTGCGACGTTTAATTTATAAATTTTATTGACGCGTTCATAAATTTTGGATTTTGCAACAAACGACTGAATAAGAAGACATGCCATTGCTGGTTATGCTGGTGAAAAAATCCCTGACAGTAATCTTGCAGGTTTTTATCCAATTCAGTGGTCTTAGAAAAGAAACTTTTCTTGTTAAAGTGTTGAATCCCCAAAACTTGATCAACGACCAAGCCGACATAATGGTCATTATGATGTATACATAATACTTTTTGAGTAGGCAAAAACTGACTGGCATGCCCCAAAACATACTGTGCCAGATCAGAAACAGACAACAGTCTTCCCCGGATATTCGCCAAACCTAACACCCAGGATTGCGTATTAGGAACTGGCGTATATTTTGGAGGATAGATCACTTCAGATACTTCCCCCAGCGGCGCAACAAAATATTGCCCCATCATCTCAAAAGCGATACCTGACCATCGGTTGACTTCATTTTCATTGGAAACGTAGTTTTTATTCCCCCGTTTCGCAATGCGAAGCAATTCGATAAATCCATTTGCTGCCATAGAGCTTATCCTGCATTGAGGTGTTGCTTAATCACATCAATTAATTGTTGTTCATCAACAGGCTTGGTCAAGTAGTCCGCAGCACCCTGCCGTTTACCCCAAACGCGGTCAGTGGCCTGATCCTTGGTACTTACGATCACAATCGGAATATGCTTGGTGGTTTCGCCACGCGCAATCTGACGGGTCGCCTGAAAGCCGTTTACCCCCGGCATTACTACATCCATCAGCACCAGATCAGGCAACTCTGCCTGCGCCATGGTGACCCCATCGGCGCCATTGGCTGCTTCAATCACCTCAAAGCCATGTTTGCTAAGAATCTCTCTAAAGCGAAAGGTTTCTGTCGGTGAGTCATCTACAATTAAGATACGTGCCATGCCATTCCCCAAAAAATCAAATATTAAGCACTAATGTGGTTACGGATTGCGTTAAGCAATTCATCTTTACTGAAAGGTTTAGTTAAATATTCATCCGAACCGACAACACGACCTTTGGCCTGATCAAATAAACCGTCTTTACTCGAAAGCATAATCACAGGAATATTCTGATAGTTCTGTGAGTTTTTGATCAAGGCACAGGTTTGATAGCCATCCAGACGCGGCATCATGATATCGACAAAAACAATATCCGGATTGGCTTCTGCAATTTTAGACAATGCTTCAAAACCATCAACGGCAGTGACGACTTCATAGCCTTCGCGTTGCAGTAAAGTTTCTGCGGTACGGCGAATTGTTTTTGAGTCATCAATGACCATAACTTTTAAATTCTGGAATTTATCATCCATTTATTGCCCCGTCCCCTTTTAGAAATGATATGCCATAAGGCTGATAGCATTATTTTATTACGATTCGCTAACATTTTTAACACAAACTTACTTATATTATCAATGAGCATTTTTTGTACAAGTTGGCATAGTTTACAAATTACAAGAACTGCTTCACACTTTATTTATACTGGTGATTTTTTTTTGATTAACGGTGGTTTTTTATTGAAGAATTTGAGTCTAATATAACCATATTATTACTTTAAAATAAGTAATTTAGTCAACTTTAAATTTGGGGAGCCAATGATGGGTCAGTTTTCGGAAAAACTTGCTGTCATTGATAAAAATAAAATGACTGGCCAATTCATTCTTGTACTTGCCTTATTTGCGCAGGTGAGCCTGAGCTATGCCAATACCCAGCAAAACCCACAAAAAGCCACCTGGTATCGCTATTATGACAGCAAAGGTGTGGCCAATATCAGCACCAATGTCACCCCCAATCATATTCATTATGGTTATGAAGCACTTGATCAGAATATGCAGGTGATTAAGCGCGCGCGTCCTTATAATGCCGAGCTGGATATCAAGCAGGCACCGCAACGTGCCCAGCAGGCGAAGCGTCTGGCCGAGGACCAGAAACTTAAACGTGCCTATAACAGCAGCCATATAGCCTCCCAGAAAAAGACCGAAGCCCTGAATCAGTTGAAAAAGCAGATTAACTTTCAACAGGAACAAATGAAGCAGTTACAAAAAGACCGGATCATGTTTGTACGTCAGGAACGTGAATATTTACGTAAAGGCAAAGCACCGCCTGCGGCTTTAAAAACCAGCCTGCAAAACAACCAGAAAAATCTCACTTTCCAAAAAGAGAATATTCAGTCTTTACAAAGTCGCTATCGAAACCTGGAAGCAGAATACGACAGAATTATTGCTCGTTTACAAGCACTTGAATAAACATATAAAACTTGTCGTTGCTTTTGGCGACCACAAGTATGAAGGACTCTTATGCAATCTGCACAGCCTCATCTTTTGGATATGCCCTCTCCGCGCTCAGTTTTGATGATGAGTGCACTTTGCTTAAATTTACTGCTACTTGGCTGTAGTCAAAATGAGTCAGCCCCACAAGCAACGACTCCCCAAACAATTGAACTGATTCCTCAAGATCTGGTGGCGGTGAAAGCCGGAAATTCAGTCCAGAAAACCGCTTTTACCGGTACAATTCGTGCCGTAAATCAAAGCAGTATTCAGGCCCAGGTCACAGCAACGGCTACCAGCGTCAATGCCCAAGTAGGTCAGACAGTGACCAAGGGGCAGCTTCTGGTCCGGTTAAACAATCAGGATAATGCAGCCCGTCTGGCTCAGGCACGTGCCAATCTGGCTGCGACTCAGGCGCAGGCCAATCAGGCCCGCACTATGATGCAGCGAAAGAAACGCCTGCTGGATCAGGGCTTTATTTCTCAAGTTGAATATGAGCAAAGCCAGGTAGACTACCGGGCCCAACTGGAAAATGTACACGCCCAGCAAGCCAATGTAGATATTGCTGAAAAGGCTGATCATGATGGAATAATCACCAGCCCTATGAACGGTGTAATTACTCAGCGTCAGGTTGAGCCTGGACAAACAGTCGCAGTGGGCCAAACCCTATTTGAAATTGTGGATCCGAATCAGGTGGAGATTCAAGCACGTGTACCGAGTGACATGCAGGCCAGCCTGCGCCCGGGTCATCGAATTGAATACCGGCTTCAAGGCAATCCGGATCAGCTCACCGCAGTCATTAGCCGGGTCTCCCCGATTGCCGATCAGGCCAGTCGCCAGATCGAATTCTTTGCAGCTCCGAATGAAAGCATCTCTTCTTTAAGTATTGGTTCTTTTGTTGATGGCTCTATTTTAAGCTCGCGGCAGCTGTCAGGACAAATACTTCCTCTGGATACCATCCAGAATATTCAAAACCAGCCCTTTGTCTGGGTAATTCGTCAAAACAAGATCAAGCGAGTCAATATAGAGATATTGGAGCAACACTATAACGATAATATCGCCGTGGTCAGAGGCTTGGAAACAGGCGATCAGGTCAGTCGTATTGCTTTTACCGAAGCAGATCTGAACAAGGCCGTGACTTTGGGTTCTCCCTAATCTGACAGGATTATTACTATGTGGTTTACCCGAATCAGTGTGAAATACCCAGTCTTCACCATTATGATGATGTTCTGTTTGATGGTACTGGGGCTGGCTTCCTGGCAACGGATGGGAGTAGAGGAGTTCCCGGATGTCGACTTTCCGTTTGTGGTGGTATATACCACTTATCCGGGTGCATCTCCTGAAACGGTTGAATCAGAAATTACCAAAAAACTTGAGGATCAGATCAATACCATTTCTGGTTTAAAACAGGTAATTTCCCAATCCAGTGAAGGCTTGTCGATGATCACGGCCGAATTCAATCTGGATATTCCCTCCACCACAGCCGCTCAGGATGTGCGGGACAAAATTGCGTCGGTAACAGCCGAATTTCGTGATGAAATTCAGGAACCTGTAGTCGAGCGCTATGACCCGACAGCGAATGCCATTATGTCGATTGTCTTCAAGTCAGACAATATGGACTTAAAAGCCCTCAGCTCTTACCTGGATCAGCGGATTGTGCCACAGCTGCGCACCGTTCCCGGCGTAGGCACCGTGAACCTGCTCGGTGATGCACAACGTCAAATCCGGATTCAGGTTGAACCTGAAAAACTGCGTGCTTTCGGGATTGGGGTAGACAGTGTGATAAATACCCTTAAAGCTGAGAATATTGAAGTGCCGGGTGGTACTTTAAAATCTGGCAATTCTGAACTGGTGATTGAGATCAATTCTAAAGTCCTGCATCCCCTGGCCTTTGGAGATTTAATTGTTGCCAACAAAAATGGTGCGCCCATCTTCCTGAAACAGATTGCACAAATTGAAGACAGTCAGGCCGAGCTTGAAACAGGGGCTTTTCTGGATGGCAAGGCTGCTGTCGCCATTGATATTTTGCGTAGCTCGGACGCCAATGTGATTGAGGTCGTGGATCAGACTTATAAGACGCTGGAAAGCATCAAAACTCAATTACCCTCAGGCACCAGTTTGGAAGTCGTGGTAGATGCTTCGAAAAGTATTCGTGGCACGATTAGCGATGTGGCGCGCACCATCATTGAAGGCGCTGTGCTTGCGGTATTGATTGTCCTGCTATTCTTAGGTTCATTCCGTTCGACCGTGATTACCGGCCTGACCTTACCGATTGCCCTGCTGGGTACTCTGACTTTTATCTGGGCCTTTGGCTTTACCATCAATATGATGACCTTATTGGCTCTCTCCCTCAGTATTGGTCTGCTGATTGATGATGCGATTGTGGTACGGGAAAATATTGTCCGGCATGCCGATATGGGCAAAGATCATGTTACCGCAGCCCTGGAAGGTACCCAAGAAATCGGCCTTGCTGTTCTGGCTACGACATTGACCATTGTCGCAGTCTTTCTGCCTGTCGCCTTTATGGGCGGGATTATTGGACGTTTTTTCTATCAGTTTGGGGTGACAGTCAGCACCGCCGTTCTCATTTCCATGTTTGTCAGTTTTACGCTCGATCCGATGCTTTCTGCGCATTGGGCAGAAAAGCAAAAAGATCCGGACAAACGTCCTGGAGCAGTTAAACGCTTTTTCATGTGGATTTCACATCACCTGGACAATTTAAGCCAGGTCTATGAAAAACTGCTCAAGCTGGCTCTGCGCTTCAGGCTGCTTACGCTCCTGATTGCATTCGCTTCTCTGGTCGGTGCATTAGGACTGTCCAAACTGATCGGCACTGAATTTGTACCCGTCCCCGACAAAGGTGAAATCCGCATCAAATTTGAAACACCGGTCGACGCCTCTCTTGAATACTCACAAGCCAAGCTGCAACAAGTGGATGCTATTATCCGTCAGCATCCGGATGTGCGTGCGACCTATGGCGTGATTAATGGTGTCACCGACCGCGGTAAAAACCATGTCAGTCTGCGTGTAAGCGTTACCCCACGCACTGAACGCGAAAAAACACTGAATGATTTAAATAATGAATTCCGTCATCGCCTACAATCGGTGGCCGGTATTATGGTTACCTCGGTGGCTTCTGCCGATGAAACCGTATCTGGCGGTCAAAAGCCAATTATGATTTCAATTAAAGGGCCTGAACTGAGTGAATTACAGAAAATTTCTGATCGCTTTATGCAGGAAATGACTAAAATCGAGGGTATTGTCGATTTAGAGTCCTCCTTAAAAGCCCCTAAACCAACTTTAAACATACAGGTTAATCGTGTTCTGGCCAGTGATCTCGGTTTATCGGTCAACCAGATTGCCAATGTCGTCCGCCCTCTGATTGCTGGTGATGACGTCACTACCTGGCAAGATGAACAAGGCGAAACCTATGATGTCAACTTGCGTCTCACTGAAGACCAACGTACGCTTCCAGGTGATTTACAGAACATGTACATCACTTCAAATAAAACTGATGCTGCGGGGCAACCAATCCTGATTCCGCTATCCAGCGTGGCAAATTTTGAGGAAAAACTTGGCGCTTCACAGATTAACCGGCGTGATCTGGCACGTGAAGTACTGGTTGAAGCCAATACTGCCGGCCGACCTGCGGGCGACATCGGCTCGGATATTGAAAAACTGCAAGCCAGTTTCGAGCTTCCGCCTGGTTATAGCTTCGATACTCAAGGCTCAAATGCCGATATGGCCGAATCTGCCGGTTATGCCCTAACCGCAATTACCTTATCGATCGTATTTATTTATATTGTATTGGGTTCGCAGTTCAACAGTTTTATTCATCCCGCCGCCATTATGGCCTCCCTGCCGTTATCACTGGTCGGAGTATTTTTAGCCCTTTTCCTGTTTAACTCGACCATGAACCTGTTCTCGATCATTGGCATTATCATGTTAATGGGCTTGGTCACCAAGAATGCGATTCTGCTGATTGACTTTATTAAAAAGGCGATGGACCGGGGGGAAGCGCGTTATGAAGCCATTATTGCAGCCGGCAAAACCCGTTTACGTCCTATTCTGATGACCACCAGTGCCATGGTCATGGGTATGGTGCCGCTTGCACTTGGACTAGGCGAAGGTGGAGAGCAAAGTGCGCCTATGGCACATGCAGTCATTGGCGGAGTCATTACCTCGACCCTGCTTACCTTGGTGGTAGTACCGGTAATTTTCACCTACCTGGATGATTTAAAGAATTTTATGCTGCGCCATATGCGTAAAATCATGTCATAATTTAAATCACAAGCATGAGGTGATATTCAAAAATGATCACCTCATTTTTTATTGTATAATCTCTGCTTTAACGCTTAATTTTTAGGACAGTTTCCATGCGCGCGAGTCGCTTTTTATTTGCAACGTTAAGAGAAACCCCGAATGATGCTGAAGTTATTTCACATCAACTGATGCTTCGTGCCGGTATGATTCGTAAGTTGGCTTCAGGTCTATACACTTGGCTGCCGATGGGCGTTCGCGTATTAAATAAAGTGGCTGCGATCGTTCGTGAAGAAATGAATAATGCTGGTTCACTTGAAGTCTTTATGCCTGTAACCCAACCGGCTTCACTTTGGGAAGAGTCTGGCCGTTATGTAGAATATGGTCCTGAACTGTTACGCTTTAAAGATCGTCATGACACTCCTTTTGTGCTGGGTCCAACGCATGAAGAGGTCATCACGGATCTGGCACGTAATGAATTAAAGAGCTACAAACAGCTGCCAGTCAACTTCTATCAGGTACAAACCAAATTCCGTGATGAAATTCGTCCACGTTTTGGTGTCATGCGTTCACGTGAATTCATCATGAAAGATGCTTATTCTTTCCATGCCAATCAGGAATCACTGCAAAAAACCTATGATGCAATGTATGAGGCCTACTGCAAAATCTTTAGCCGTTTAGGTCTGGATTTTCGTCCGGTACAGGCAGATACAGGTTCAATCGGGGGGTCTGGTTCGCACGAATTCCATGTTTTGGCTTCTAGCGGTGAAGATGATATTGCATTCTCAACTGAATCAGACTATGCAGCCAATATTGAAATGGCTGAAGCAATTTTAGTCGGTGAGCGTGCTGCTCCAACTCAAGCACTGAAAATTGTTGAGACTCCCAATCAAAAGACCATTGCTGATGTCTCTGCATTCTTAGCGACTGATCCTGCGCATTCAGTTAAAGCCCTGCTGGTTCAAGGTGTTGCTACTGAAGAAGCCAAAGCTGTACCAGTGGTTGCATTATTCCTCCGAGGTGATCACGAGCTAAATGAAATTAAAGCTGAAAAGCATCCTTTAATTGCTGCCCCGCTGACATTTGCCACTGAAGAGCAAATCAAAGCGCTTGGTTTGACTGCCGGTTTTGTAGGCCCACAGGGTCTGGTTGAAAAAGGGATTACCGTCATCGTTGATCGTGCTGCGTCTGTACTTTCTGACTTTGTTGCGGGTGCCAATGAAGCGGACAAACATGCGACTGGTGTCAACTGGGAGCGTGATGCACAGTTTACTGAAGTTTATGACCTGCGTAATGTGGTGGAAGGCGATCCTTCTCCAGATGGTAAAGGCGTACTTCAAATTAAACGTGGTATCGAAGTCGGTCATATCTTCCAGCTAGGTAAAAAATACTCTGAAGCTTTAGGCTGTAAAGTTCTCGGTGAAGATGGCAAGCCGTTCACTGTGACCATGGGTTGTTACGGTATTGGTGTAACCCGTGTGGTTGCTTCTGCCATTGAGCAGAACTTTGATGAAAAAGGCATTATCTGGCCAATGGCCATTGCACCATTTGAAGTTGCGATTGTGCCAATGAATGCACATAAATCACCACGCACTCTGGAAGCTGCCGAAGCACTCTATACTGAGCTTCAAGCTGCGGGCTTTGATGTGCTTCTGGATGACCGTAATGAGCGCCCAGGCGTAAAATTCTCTGATCTTGAGTTAACCGGCATTCCACACCGGATCGTGGTCGGAGAAAAAGGTTTGGATGCAGGCACCTTTGAATACAAAGGTCGTCGTGATGCAGAATCAGTCAACCTGTCTAAAGAAGAATTACTGGCTAAAATTGCCAAATAATTCTTGTCAAAATAAAAATCCCGCTCAAATAGCGGGATTTTTTATAGGCATTCGTTAGCAGAATCTATGCCCGCCAAAGCAGTTTGGTTTAAAGTTTTGTCCTTGCAGACTCAAGTTGGTTAAAGGGAAATCTAAAGTTGTAGAACCCATAGGCACATTACCAACCACTAATGCGGAACCACCTATACATCCTGTTAAAAGGTTGCCACAATTTCGCGGGTTCTCCGTTAAATCTTTATTAATCCCAGCAATGGTTTGCTTCAAGACTTCATCCGTAATTGCAACTTCAGTATTTGGGCTCAAACTTCCAAGTTCGACTTCATCCTCCATTGCCAGCCACCAACCTTTATTTGCCCCGACAGCCGCACCCGGCCATAAGATACTTTCAGCTTGTAAAGATAATGAGGCAGGATTATTCAAATACAGAGCATGAATTAAGCCCAAACTCTGATTCACAGTAATATCTGTTTTCAAGCCTGTAATATTACCCGATACCTGCTTATCTAAATTTAAGAGTCCTAATACTTTAGCCGTTAATTGCCCACTAAAATCAATCTTCCCAACTGTACCACTGCCTTTTAACATTACATCTTTCATTCGCGTCCCAGATACAATGGTAGAGTTAATTGTAAAAGGAGCAGAAGTTGAAGATAAGTTTAAATTATAAGAATCAGAGGTATAAGAAACATTATGACAAGGATCTAAAAAACCACCTACACAAGTTGTACCCGAGCTACTGCCCAATAAACGTCCTGAAACTTCCCCATTAATCTTTAACTGGGTATCTGCATAAGTCATAGAACGACTACCTGTTACAGCTACACCGGATGCCGTTTTGGTTTTCATATAACCACTAAAGCTATTAATTCCATTCGGAATACCATTACCTTTTGCATCCTGGTCATTATGTGTACCCAAAGTTAACAGTCCTGCAATTTTCTCTGCACTCACGCGGAAGCCAAGAACCTGTCTGGTTGCTGCCGAATCTGGATTTTTAATCGCAATCTGGACAAAAGGATTGGTAATTTTAGCTGAAGAGGCTGCTCGTTGATCAGCTGTATAATTTGTATTAATGCTGCCATCCGCATTTAAGGGCAAGCCGCTCAAACCAAGATTATCAATATCAATATCACAACTTGCGGCACGAATAGCATTATTTTCACCACCACAGCCTAGCTGTAGTTTTTTAATATTGGCATTCAGTTCCATTTCAGCACTAAGAGCAAGTTTATAAAATCCCATATTGGTTTGATTATAAGATTTACCTTGTGCATCAGTGGCACTAATTCCTTTCTGGTATTCAAGGTTGATTAAAGCTTGGCCCTCTACTTCAGATAATTGCTCATCATTTAATATGGTCATCGCGTAGGTATGAGAGAAACCAGTAAATGTACCCACCAGTAATGCAATTAAAGATTTTTTCATAATTCTATCCTTTATTCTTTTTATCGCGGTGTAATTCCCAGCGTACTTCTTAATGTGCCACCCGTAATTGCGATATCCGCAATTTTTTGCATAGTCGTACCTGAAGGTGACATCGCCATTTCAGCTTTAAAAGGTACACCATGCCCTCTATTGGACAAGGTTGACTTATAATTCAGTTGCACCTGAGTGTCCAAGGCTACAGCATTTTCCTTTAAATAAATTTGCCCGTTTAAACCCACATGACCCTGTAATTTATTTAAATTTAAACTTGATTTTTTAGTTACACCCGCAATCGTATCTTCAGTGCTTAAACTGATATAACTCCCTAAATATTCGGGTGAGGATTCTGTTAATGGAGTAAATTCAAAATTGGCCTTGAGCGATAAAAAATTGGTTTCGGGCGTTGCGTTGATACTTTCTACACCCGGAATAATCATGAGCTCACCCTTACCATCTAATTTAAAGGCCAATGTATTTAAAACATCCTCTTTCTTAGCAAAAATATCATCTGCTATGACACCATTACATTTAGCTGAAACTGAACTGGCACAATTATATTTTGAACCTGGCAACTGACCAACTGCAATTTCCGCATTTGCTGCAAAAAGCAACTTGTCTGCCCGAATATAGATTCCTTCATCTTCATAACCAATTACGCCCTGAGACTCAATAAAAGTATCAATATTACGCAAACCCGCATAATAGTTGACCGCTTCACCATGTACCCCATTGTGCCCATCAACCAAGATCATAGAAGTAGTACTTGGGCCTTTTGGACCATCAACCCCGTATCCGTCGGTTGAAGCCATAAGATTGTAGGCAATACCTTTTTTATGCTCTGTGCCATAAGTTGCTCCTGTCAGTGCAAGATTGGCATTCAGATTATAAATAGGAATACCAATTCCCCAGGTTCCAGTATCATTATTTGCTGGAGCAGTCTGTGAAATGAAACGTGCACGTGAGGCAATGGTCTGGAAATCCATGCCCCGTATGGCAATCAGGGCAAAATCACCACCCTCAGTCGTATTATTTAAAGTCTGCGCTAAAATTGGGCTTGCCTTCGCCAGAGTATCCTGCATATTTTTATTAATGACAAAATCAAGTGTTTTGGCTTTTTGGATTGTATTTATATAAATATCGCCAAAATTAATAGAAGCATTCGCCTGCTGGGTTAATGCCCTTAATCTTGAAAACTCAATTGCATAACTTCCTGTACCCGTGTGGCCAATTTCAAGTGTTGTAGGCATCTGGCCAGATTTTAATGCGGTATGACCTTTACTTAAAAAATCTGCCGCCACTCCAAAATGCAGTCCCCCACTCCCCAGTTCACTATAACTTGTGCTTGATGAGGAGCGACCAGGTGTACCAAAGTTTTTAATACCTGCCTGATCAGCATTTAAGAAAATTTTGGCATTGGTAACTGCACCTGAAGCGCCCATACGGATAATATTTTTACGCTCATTCGATGGTGTACTATAGCGAAAATCTATATTTACACCTGGGTTATTTCCAACTTTATTCAGGTTAACTGTATTTTTATCAATCCCTTCAATACCATTAGACGTTGCTAAAACCACCCCTTCCTTGGCATCCACATACATATATCCTTCCCCTTCAAAATTGAAGTTGAAATCATTTAATATCAAGCTATTGCTATTTAAACTGTGGCTAATTGAGGTGTTTTTCAACTGAAAATTGATATGGGTTTTGCTATCTTTGTTAAATAGGCCTGATGTAGTTTGCAGAACCAGATTGAAAGGAGATTTCATATCAATTCCTAACTCACCCAGATTCTGCTTGCTTTGTACACAAGGAGCCTCATTACAATTATTTTTTACAATATTCAGATCAGCTTTGAGCTGGAGCGGATCTACACTGGCTTCAAGTCTTAATCCAGCCCCCTTCTCGGTTGCTCCGACATCCATAGCAAAAGTACTAATAATAGGCTTTTGCTTAATTCCTTCAATTTTTACATGATGTAGACCTAAACCCATTTTTGTATTTGAGATGGGATTAGGGTCATACCAGTTCACCTGATTGACTTCCGCTTTTGAAATTTCATGGGTAATAATAATCCCATCTTGACCAGTCACACTGCCTAAGTCCTGATCTTTAATCAATTCCAGAGCATAGCTCTGCTGTGCCATACATATACAGACGGTGAGTAATTTGAACTGCGATTTAGTTTTCATTCTAATATCCTTATTCTTCTACCAAGCTAGCAACGGCTTGCTCCATCGCCCGTACAGTTGACGCTAAATATTTTTATATTTCCATTCATGTGCATATTGCCATGAATATTCAAACCCATGAAGCCCTTTTCCTGCCCTTGGTCAAATTGAGGAACATTCTTGCCTGTTGCATAAGTTTCATATTTAGTGGTATTAAAATATCCTTCATCACCCGCTTCAATCGATAAACTTTTAAAACCTAAATTTCTGATTTTAAGTGGTTTATCATCATAGAATGTTAAGCGCATAGCGCTTTGCGGATTATTATATTGATTGATAAATGTAGTACCACTTAAGGTGAACTGATCAATCTGTAATGTGCCCTGAATTTGCTTAAAGACCAGCCATTTTTTGGCTATTGAACCATCCGGCTGTTTTTCCGTATGGTTATTTGGAGAAATAGCCAACCGGCATAATTCCAGTAATGGACACTCCAGATTATTCGTCATGCGATAATAGGCTTGCGTCACCTTGGCAATCCCGTTCGCTTCAAAACCATTAATTAATGAAATCTCTTTTTTACTGAGGTCACTGGCATACTGATGATTTAAAGATAAGGTCCAGCTTAAATCTGCCCCTCCTAAAATCTCTGTGCCTTTCCCACTAATAGCGACCATTTCTTCATTATTCAGACTTTCTAATGCCGCATAGGCCCATGAAGGTACAATAAGTACGGCAGCAAATAACATTTTCAGCTTCATGCTCATCTCCTACAGGCCTGTCGTTTTAAACTTCAGATGTTGAATCAGCACACCATCAATCACCACAGAGCCCAAGTTTACTGGAGCTGTATTGGTAGGTCCCCTAAACACGATACCAGTTGCATTATCATTTTTATTTGCTTCCAGCAGCTTGTTATTAATTGCGACACTTCCCACACTGATACTACTGTGAGTCGCTGTATTGGCCTGATATTTGATATTATTAATCATGGAGGTTTGGCTGCCACAAGAGGCTACATTACATAAAGTAGCGGCTTTAGAAGCTTCACTAGAATAGTCCGTATAAATTTTATTATAAATATCAGGTACGTTTGGAATCCGTGTAACTTCCAAAACGATATTATTGCCTTCTGAGCCAACAATAAAGGGTTGATACATATTACCAAAGACCAGGTTGATATTAGGGCTATAAAGATATAAGCCTTCAGTGGCGTGAAAGATGGGGGCATACGAACGATTTAGTGCAGGTGTCGATGCTGTGCCATCATCAATCGCCGCCGTACTAATACGCAGGGCTTTTTTATTTAAGTCTGCCAGGTTGGTTGCTTCGCCATTCGAACCTTTATTAAAGGTTAATGACGCTGGATTATCATGGGTATTCTGCCGTATTAAGCTGGCCATACCGAGTGTTTGGTTCTGCTGTGCCACAGGTGAGGCTTGGGTTTGAAAGAGACGGACCTGAGAACCACTTAAGCTTAATCCGTTTGCAACCAGTTGAAGTCGAATACGCTGGTCGGTGGGTAAATCCGCAGCAACTGTCGGTGCACCTGTAATCTCATCTACTTGATTATTTGAGCCCCACTTACGTGAAAAAGCATCCAGCCAGTATCCTAGCTTAATATTGTTATCTTCTTCATATACCCCTTCTCGTGCCAGAGGAGCTTCAATTGACAGATAACTAACATCCCCATTATTGGTATTTATAAATTGCTTTACATTCGATTGCGTACCTGCTCGTACCACCCAAGGGTTAGCATCTGAACCCCAGGTAAAACCTGTATTACTAAATCTTTGATTTAAATTATCATTAGTTCGTGAAAGTGCTAGACCATAAATAAAAACATCAGCCTTGGTGCGCTTTTCTGCCAGATTCTCGTTTGAGTTGACATATCTTGAATAATCTTCCCCCACCGGAATAATTCGAATAAAACCGGTATCAAATTGGCTTGGATCCGTAGCACCCGTACCTGTCAAAGGGTGGTTATAACTGGAACCTGTAGACTTATCATTCGGCATTTGAAAAACAAGTTTAAAATCCTCAGGTAAAATTGCAATTCCTTCACCTGTGGTATCTGACATCGTATCATCAGAAAGCTGCTGCATCGCGAAGGCTGGCGGCATTGAAAACATACACAACATGGTGGCTAAGCACATCTTTTTAATAGTCAAGTGCCTGCTGTTCTTCTTCATCATCACTATCCTTTTCTTATCTGATGCTCCGCATCTTTATCCTTTAGCTTCCTAGCTACCACACTTTATTTTTTGTTAAATGATGCATCACGCATCTTTTTTATATTGATTATCCATTATGCTTATTTTTTGTGTAATTACCAAAGTCAAAAGAGCAGAAATTCCGAGTTTCCGATGAATGAAAGAATAAAAAAAGCGAGGCCAATGCCTCGCTTTTTGATCTATCTTTTAAAAGCATTTAAGCTTTCGGCAGCGTCACACCGGTCTGACCTTGATATTTACCGCCACGGTCTTTGTAAGATGTTTCACACACTTCATCTGATTCAAAAAACAGCATTTGCGCCACCCCTTCACCCGCATAAATACGGGCAGGCAAATTGGTCGTGTTTGAAAATTCAAGCGTGACATGACCCTCCCACTCTGGTTCAAGCGGAGTAACGTTTACAATAATTCCGCAACGCGCATAGGTCGATTTACCCAAGCAAACGGTGAGTACATTTCGTGGAATACGGAAATATTCTACTGTACGCGCCAAAGCAAATGAGTTCGGTGGAATAATACATACATCCGACTCAATATCGATAAAGCTTTTTTCATCAAAGTTCTTTGGATCGACAATTGCAGAATGAACATTGGTAAACACTTTGAATTCACGTGCACAGCGCACGTCATAGCCATAGCTTGAAACGCCATAAGAAATCAGTTTTTGACCATTTTCATCCAGACGAATCTGGTTTTCTGCATACGGTTCAATCATGCCGTGTTTTTCGCTCATTTCGCGAATCCAACGATCAGACTTAATTGCCATTGATATAATCCAAAAATCTTAAATATAAGTAATTACGACGTACTTTAACTGAAATTGGCAGTAATGAAAATAAGTGAAATCCTGACAAGTAAATTTCACAAACATTCGTCACTTTTTCTGGTTTATAAGCTAAGCAGTGCGGAGTAGCTTAAAGGCACAGAAAAGCTCATTAAAATAATCGAAGCGGTCTTTTGCAGGTTCTTCTGATTTAGCCAGCGATTGTTTTTACGCGCCAGAATTGTGCCCAAAAATGTCCAGAAAAATGCAATTGGAATCAGTAAGGCCAAGAATACCAGCATATAAGTCACATAATAGAGACTGCTTTTCCAAACCATCACCGGAAAAATAGCCGAAGCAAACAGTAATGCTTTAGGGTTCAGTAAAGTCGCAAAAAACAATTCACGTGCACGAATGGTTAGCTGCTCAAAATTTTCATCCAGCTCTGCCGTACGCCATAATTTCAGGGCCAGAAAAAGAATATAGGCTGCACTAAACAGCTTGAGAATATGGGGAAGTGGAGGAAAATAAACCGAGATCTTTCCGATTAAAATGCCCCAAAAAGTAATTGCAATCAAATAACCGAAGGCTTCTGCAGGAATAAGACGAAAAGCTTTCTTAAACCCGACCTGGATGCCCGACGATGCCAATAAAGTATTGGTTGGGCCGGGTGTTAATAGAATACTTATCACCAAACCAATAAAAAACCATGAAACCATAGCTTGACCTCGCTCTTATGCCTGCAGCATAAAATAATCCAGTCAAATCTGCAAAAAAATAATTGTAAGCGAACATATTAAAAAACTTTATATTTTATTTTTCTATTTACTATTAAGTAGTTGTTTAGAAATATAAGAAAGTTTACTTTTTGTCAATTTTGTCAATTTATAAAGCTATAAGCAAATAGTAAAACTGCTAAAAAGTAGAGGTTTCAATGAGCGTATTCGGAATTAGAATTCCAGAAATACTGATCCACACTCTATAAAAGAAAAATTGTCAAAACGTAAAAAAATCATTATTTCTGGTAATCTTTGATTAAAGTTTAACCAATCAAAAACCTTTGGCCTTGTGTATGAACTTTGGACACTCCTATGAAAAGATATTGTGGTTGGAGCAACTTTTACCTCACTCCTCATGGTTAAATTTCCGCTATACATTTAAGCTCTCTATCTTGCTCAATTTGTTCAACCTATTGATAAAGTAAATTTTTGAAAAAAATGCTATTAATGGTATTCAGACAAAATAATTGCTGTTAAATTGTACAAAGACAACAATTGATAATTCACATTTTTTTTACCTCCAGACGGTCTAGTACATTGTTGTTTTAATTATATTTTAAAAACTGCAGAATAATATCAGGAGTCATAATATGAATAAATGGATCAAGCTTTCAGTCATGGGTTTAGCACTATCAGGCGTAGTTGCTTGCTCGAATGATAATGCACAAAATAAATCGAATAGTCAGGCTGCATCCGGCGAAAGTGTGGCTGCAGATAAACTGCAAACCCGTTTTGTCAATATTGCCACAGGTGGTGCCTCAGGTCCTTATAATGTCATTGGGACAGGATTGGCTGAAATCTATAACAAGACCTATGGTGTGAGTTCTAAAACTCAGACCACTGGTGCTTCTGTCGAAAACCTGAATTTATTGAAACAAGACAAAGTTGAAATGGCTTTTGTCATGAGTGACAGCTTAACTGAAGCGATCAATGGCCAAGGCAGTTTTAGTGCCAAAATTGACAACGTGCAGCAAATTGCTGCTCTTTATCCCAACTATGTACAAATCGTGACTTCGAAGCGTTCTGGTATTAAAAATATTGAAGATCTCAAAGGCAAACGTATTGCGGTGGGTGCCCAGAACTCAGGTGTAGAAGTGAATGCACGTAGCCTGCTGAATGGTTTTGGCATTACTTATAAGGATGTAAAAGTAGATTATCTCGGTTATGCCGAAGCAGCGGATGCTTTAAAAGGTGGTAAGCTGGATGCAGCCTTTCTGACCAGCGGCCTCCCAAACTCTTCTCTGATGGAATTACAACAGGGCTTTGATCTGCAATTGGTCAGTATCAATCCTGACAAAGTCAAAGCCATTGCCAAAGATCAGGCTTATTTCCTGCCGATGACCATTCCCAAAGGGACCTATGGCAATGCTGAAGATATTTCAACAGCAGCGATCATGAATGCACTGGTGGTTCGCTCAGACTTGTCTACTGATGATGTATATAAGCTGACCAAGACTTTCTTCTCCAGTCTCGATCAACTCGCCAACTCACATCAGGCTGCTAAAGAAATCACTCTAGAAGGTGCACAAAAAGGTCTGGTGGCTCCACTGCATCCGGGCGCACAAAAATTCTATGATGAGAATACAGCGAACTGATGAAATGGATACAAGGTGCAGCGATTGCTGCACTTTTTAGTTGGGCTGCTTTTTTTATTAGCTGTGTTTGGCTGGTATTTCCTTATATTTTTGTTGAAGTGAGAGAACAAAATTTTCAGTGCAAAATTGACCAGAAATCTTTTCAGCTCAGCTGGATGCATTCGGTAGAAAAAACACAGTGGAAAGAACGCTATCTTCAAGATGAAAACGATTTGATTCTGGCAGAAACACAGTTCATTTCATTTGGCGCAGGCACACCTGACCAAGGCACTATTACTCGACAGGATGATGGCAGCATCCATATGCACATCGACCGGAAGATGAAAGAACTCAACTGGGTCATTTCGCGCAGGATGCAGGGAAAAATTGAGAGTGCTGATCGTATCTGGAATGTTTATCAGGATTTTCCTGACTACAGCATGGTACAGATCTCTATAAAAAAAGACAGCCTATGGAAAAAAAGAGGTTTGAATGATTGCCTATGAATCCACAAGACATAAAAAATGTGCCCGAAGCACTCAATGAGCAACAGCAACAAGAATTATTAGAAAAATTTGACCGTGAATCTGTTACCCGTAACCCGATCAATAAGTCGGTTCGCTGGTGTATTGCTGCCTTAGCAATATCCTATTCGTTATTCCACCTCTATATTACCTTTAATCCTTTACCCGAACTGATTCAACGTGCGGCACATGTGTCCATTGGTTTAGCACTGATTTTCCTGCTCTATCCAGCACGTCAGGCCAGCAGCCGGCAAAAGGTCGCATGGACTGACTGGATTTGGGTAATCGCCTCTTTTGCTTCGTTCTTTTATCTGTTTAAGGAATACCAAGCCATTATGACCACTCGGGGAGGCATTCCCAATACGCTGGACATTGTCTTCTCGATTATGACGGTCGTATTAGTGGTTGAGGCAGCACGGCGGGTAATGGGCTGGATGCTGCCGATCCTGGGACTGATTTTCTTAAGCTATCCATTTGTCAGTCATTTTGACTGGATGCCAGATCGCTTGCTCACCCGCCCCTATACATTCAGTGATATTTTCGGCCAAATGTATCTAAAGACTGAAGGGTTATATTCCTCAGCCATCGGTGCTTCGGTCACCTTCATTTTCCTGTTTATCCTGTTCGGTGCCTTTCTGGCGAAATCAGGCATGGGAAAATTATTCAATGATCTGGCCATGGCACTTGCAGGACATAAGCAAGGTGGCCCTGCCAAAGTTGCGGTGATTTCCAGCGGTTTTATGGGCAGTATTAACGGGACAGCGGTTGCCAATGTGGTGGGAACCGGTTCATTTACCATTCCTCTGATGAAGAAAATTGGCTATCACAAAAACTTCGCTGGTGCAGTTGAAGCCAGTGCGTCTGTGGGTGGACAGATCTTGCCGCCAGTAATGGGCGCTAGCGCATTTATTATGGCAGAAACCACGGGTGTCAGTTATGGTACCATTGCCTTAGCTGCGGTATTACCCGCCCTGCTATATTATCTCGGGGTGATGGCACAAGTCCATTTCAGAGCTGGCCGGGATAACCTGAAAGGTGTTCCCAAAGCTGACCTGCCACGGGTCAAAGAAGTCCTAAAAGAACGAGGACATTTATTACTCCCTATCGTTGCCTTAGTGTTCTTCTTATTCCAGTCCATTCCGGTTAGCTATGCGGCTGTGTATACGATTTTATTGACTATCGTGGTTGCAGCATTCAGAAAATCGACCCGTATGGGACCGAAAGAAATTCTGGAAGCCTTAGCTGATGGCGCTAAACAGTCACTTTCCGTGATGGCTGCCTGTGCCGTCGTCGGTATTATTATTGGTGTCGTGAGCTTGACCAGTTTCGGTTCAGTAATGACTTCTTCAATCATGAGTATTGGTGCCGGCAGTCTGTTCCTGACCCTGTTCTTCACCATGATTGCATCGATGATTCTCGGTATGGGCCTGCCATCCATTCCTGCCTATATCATTACCGCAACGATGGCTGCCCCCGCTTTGGCCAACTTTGACATTCCTATCTTAGTCGCCCATATGTTCGTATTCTATTTTGGTTTGTTTGCCAATATCACCCCACCCGTGGCCTTGGCCGCCTTTGCCGGTGCCGGGATTGCAGGTGGTGATCCTATGCGGACCGGATTCCTGGCCCTACGCCTATCTCTAGCTGGTTTTATTGTGCCATTCCTGTTTGTCTATAACCCGGCGATGCTGATGATTGACACGACAGATATTGCCGTGAATGCCAAAGAATTTGCTTTACCGGCATGGAATGTCATTTTAAGCATTACTATAACCTCCATTGTTGGTATTCTGGCACTGGGGGCTGCAGTAGAAGGTTATTTTAAAACAGCCCTGAGCTGGTTCTGGCGGATCTTCCTGGGGGTTGGCGCACTTATGATGATCGTGCCGGAAACCATGACCGATATTATCGGCACCCTCATGGTGATTATTGCGATTGGCTTTAATATCGTTCAGGCAAGAAAAGAAAATACAGTGACTACTAAAATCTCATAAAAAAGAGAGCCGAGGCTCTCTTTTTTTCACGATAAAATCTTAGAAAATACGAGTTTTATCTTTTTCTGCTTTAGGCAATTTTGCTGCAATTTTCTGGGCAATCTCTAGATAGCTATCCGCTGTCTCATCTTCTGCAATGACCGAAGGTTTACCGGCATCGGCATTTTCACGAATTTGCACATTTAAAGGTAAGCGTCCCAGTAATGGAATGTCATATTGTTCTGCCAGTTGGTCGCCGCCACCCGTACCAAAGATCTGTTCTTCATGACCGCAGTTCGAACAGATATGGGTCGACATATTCTCGACGACACCCATCACTGGAATCTGCACCCGATTGAATAATTCAATACCTTTGGTGGCATCCATTAAGGCCACATTTTGCGGTGTGGTCACAATCACGGCGCCTGTTACCGGAATACGCTGAGCAAGTGTTAATTGAATATCGCCTGTGCCTGGCGGCATATCAATCATCAAAACATCCAGATCTGGCCATAGGGTCTGGTTAAACAGTTGCATCAAGGCACCCGTGGCTTTTGGACCACGCCAAGCCACGGGAGTATTATGATCACCTGTTAAATGGCCAATAGATAATACCGGCATGCCATAGGCATCTAAGGGCACAAACTGCTCGGCTTCAATCATTGGCGTTTTACCGGCATTACCCAGCATGGTGGGAATACTTGGACCATAAATATCAGCATCCAGCACCCCCACTTTTAGACCGAGTTTTTGCAAGGCCAATGCCAGGTTGACGGTCGTGGTGGACTTGCCCACACCGCCTTTGCCAGAGGATACTAAAATCACATTCTGAATACGGGGATGTTTCGCTACATCACGCTGTTGGGGTGCAGCTTTTTGAATTGGCGGATTATTCGGATCAGCTACTTGTGTTGAAGCTGTACCACCTGAAGCATCAACTACAGGTGGTAAATTGCTTTTGCCTGTTGGCATCTGGTCCGTCGTAGAGCAGCTTTCCCCCGCGGCATGCGAATGTCCGCAACCCCCTGATTGCGTAGATTTATGGCCAGTTTTCTGCTGAATGACATGCATATTCAGCTCTTTAATACCACATTTTTCTAGCGCATCTGCCAGTTCATCATGAATCTGTTGTAATTGCTCTTTTTCTTCCGGGTAAGTATTTAAAGTAATTTGTAAAATCTCGCCTTGCACATTGACCTGAGTAATACGATCTTTCAAGGCATGACTGGAATTCGGCAAAATGTAGTTTTGGAGTATGTGCTGCACAGCTTCTTCGTTCACTTCCTTGGAAGGCGAAAAAACCGATTTAAGCGAAGAAAGCCACGACATAGGTTACTCCAAAATTAGGCTGAGACATCTGAAGTACTTAGTTTAACGAGGTTTGGGTAGAAGGTTAAGCATTGTCTTGAACCAGAGATATATTTATAGCGCTATTTCCTACTATTTTAGTCGGTTTTTATATTTTTTCTGATTTAATACCGCTAAATAATGGCCTTGTCGCTCTTTCTGTCTTTTATATGGCTAAAAATTTTAGTTATTTTTATTCACTCCTACCTTAAAAGACCACTTCAATCCCTTTCGGAAGTGGTCGCTTGGCAGATTATTCTTTATTATTTGTGAGTGTTGTGAGACGTGTCCTTATCAGCCTGATCCTTCTTGGCTGTATCCTGCATAGATGATTGATTGTGCATCTCTGCTTCGGTCAAATCCTGCTTTTCATCATCCTTCATGTGGGTATTTTCAGCCTGCCCGTCCGCAGATTGATGATCTTTCTTCATTTGAGTCAGCTTTTCGGTCGCCATTTTTTTGAGTTCATCAAATTTTTCAGTCGCCTGGGTTTTCAGCTCACCCAGCTTAATTGAAGCATCATGAGCAAGTTCAGTGGCTTTGTGCTTAGCTTCTTCAAATTTTTGTCCAGCTTCAGTTTTAAGCTGTTCTAGTCTTTCTTGGGTTTCTGTCTTTTTATCAGACTGACCCGCGCTGTCAGATTGGCTATCCTTCGAAGCATGCTGTGATTCTACTGATTTACTATCTGCTGCCTGAGAACTTTGCTTACTCTCGGTGTCAGTGTTTGGATCCGCCTTGTGCGGTTTGGCACCTGGCTCTTCCTGATGATGCTGATTGTGCTGTTTATCATTCTCGTTTTGCTTTTGCTCTTGTTCAATTTTCTGATTTAACGCTTTCGTCTGCTGGGTTTTATCTTGGTGTTGCTTCGATGTACTGGTCTGTTGATGTTGAGTCATGAGTACTCTCCTAAGCTAAATTTTATTTAAATCATCAAACGTTTTTAGCATAAAGTACGTAGGGAGTCGGGATGAATTAAGCAAACTGCAACAAAGCCTGTACATGTTGTTGCCGTTATTTGCAGGATGTAGCAGCTGTGCAATTCTTCTATTTTTTAGCCTTAGCCGGCTTTAATCTGTCTGCTATTTGAATTTCAGATATTTAGCTGTCCTAATTAGTGGTGTTTCAGACAAAGCATTGCTTTGTAATCCCTCCGGCATCATGTAAAATTGTGGCCCATTGCATAATGAATATGAATGAGAGAGTGAATCCGTGCGTAAAATCCTAGTCACCAATGCCCTTCCCTATGCCAATGGCCCCATTCATATGGGTCACTTACTTGGTTATATCCAAGCCGATATCTGGGTTCGTGCAATGCGTGCGATGGGTCATGACGTGACTTATGTCTGTGCGGATGATGCTCATGGTACCGCGATCATGTTGCGTGCTGAAGCCAATGGTATTTCGCCTGAAGCACAGATTGCCAATGTGCAAACTGAACACATTCGTGACTTTGACGGTTTTGGTGTGCATTTTGATCATTATGATTCTACCCATAGCGATACCAACCGCGCGCGTGCATCAGAGATCTATATCAAAAACCGTGAAGCAGGCAATATTGCCGTTCGCCCTGTTACCCAGTTGTTTGATCCTGAAAAAGGCATGTTCCTGTCAGACCGTTTTATTAAAGGCACCTGCCCTAAATGTAAGGCGGAAGATCAATACGGCGACTCATGTGAAGTTTGCGGTACGACTTATAATGCCACTGAACTACTTGATCCAAAATCAACCTTAAGTGGCGCAACCCCTGTTGAAAAATCTTCAGATCATTATTTCTTTAAACTGCCGAACTTTGCAGAATACCTGCAACAATGGACCCGTGATAAAGGCCGTTTACCGGTATCTATTGCCAACAAATTAGATGAATGGTTCGAAGCTGGGTTGTCAGACTGGGATATTTCCCGTGATGCGCCTTATTTTGGCTTTGAAATTCCAGATGCACCGAATAAATATTTTTACGTTTGGGTCGATGCGCCAATTGGTTACATGTCGAGCTTTGAAAACTACGTTAAAACCCAACGTCCTGATTTAAGCTTTGACGATTTCTGGAAAAAAGACTCTAAAAATGAAGTCTATCACTTCATTGGTAAAGACATCGTGTATTTCCATGCCCTGTTCTGGCCAGCCATGTTGGAAGGCGCGAATTACCGTACTCCAACCGGTTTATTCGTTAACGGTTTCTTGACTGTGAATGGTCAGAAAATGTCGAAATCTCGCGGCACCTTTATTAAAGCGGAAACGTATTTACAGCATTTAAATCCTGAATATCTGCGTTATTACTTTGCCTCTAAACTGTCTGACAAAGTGGAAGATTCTGACTTAAATCTTGAAGACTTTGTTCAGAAAGTAAACTCAGACCTGGTCGGTAAAGTAGTCAACATTGCCAGTCGTTGTGCCAAGTTCATCAATACCAAGTTTGACAATAAATTATCAGCAAGTTGTGCAGAACCTGAACTGGTGCAAAGCTTTATTGATGCCGGTGATTCAATCGCTCAAGCTTACGAAGCACGTGAGTTCTCAACGGCCATTCGTGAAATTATGGCACTTGCAGACAAAGCAAACCAATATATCGATGAGAAAAAACCTTGGGCTTTAGCCAAAGTTGAAGGTGAAGAGCAACAAGTTCATGAAGTGTGCTCGGTAGGCATTAACCTGTTCCGTCAATTGGCTGTTTACCTGGCTCCTGTTCTTCCAGCCCTGGCTACTCAGGTTCAGGACTTCCTGAAACTGGCTGCTTTCGATTTTGCCTCTCGTACCGAAATTCTGGTGGATCACGAAATTGCATTGTTCCAACCGCTGATGCAACGTGTAGATCCAAAAGCAGTTGCAGCGATGGTCGATGCGTCTAAAGATTCTTTGACTGCTGCGGCTGAACCGGCAAAAGCTGAAAAGAAAAAAGAGAAGAAGACTGAGAAAAAGCCCGAACCTAAAGTCGGTGAAGCTGAAATCATTCATATTGATGATTTTATGAAAGTTGACCTGCGTGTTGCTGAGGTTTTGGAAGCCGCTACGGTTGAGGGTTCTGACAAGCTGCTTCAATTGACTTTAAATGTGGGTGAAGCTGAGCCACGCAATGTGTTCAGTGGTATCCGTGAGTTCTATAAGCCTGACGACCTCAAAGGTAAATTGGTGGTGATGGTAGCGAACTTAGCCCCACGTAAAATGCGTTTTGGCATTTCTAACGGCATGGTGTTAGCTGCAGGCAATGGCGAAGGTGTTTGGGTGATTTCCCCTGAATCTGGTGCTAAACCGGGTGATAAAGTGTCTTAAGATTTAGGTCTAAGATAAGAAAAAAGCCTCTATCTCTAGAGGCTTTTTTATTTCTAAACCGCTCAGCCTTGCAGCACAAATTCCCAGATCACATAGCCAATGCCGAAGCCCAGCAATGAATATAACGTTATGATGAAAAACACAAAGTTGGCATTGTTCTTTCTTTTCCAGAAACTCATAGTGGCACTCAAAACTGTTCGTTATCTCCCCATATTAACGGGCTTTTCATGAAAAGTGAAATATATCTAAACAATCTATTTACAATAATATTTTAATAAAAATATAGGTTTTGTTTCTCAAAAAATTTAATATACAGGTGCAGACTGCATTTTTAGTACAGAAGAAAATATATGCTCGGCCTTGTAAAAAGGTAAATATATTCATATTCATTTTTAATGATATTCATGCTAATACATAAAATTGACTTCAATTACATAAGAATAGCCATGAAATATTTAACTGTCCCTTTAGCCCTGTCCATATTTGCTTTCAGTTCACTTGTTGGCGTTTCTCCAACTCATGCTCAAGCTCCTTCTTCGACTCTACCGCAACAGAAACAGGTTCCCGGTTATTATCAACACAGCTTTGGAGATTATCAAATTACGGCACTGCTTGATGGGAGCAATTATTTATCCCAAACCTTATTTAAAAACCTGCCTGCAGCTGAAGTAAATCAGATTCTCAAAAAATATTATATTCACCACAGCCAAGGCATTCAGACTTCGGTGAATGCGTTTTTAGTGAATGATAGAAAAGGATTAACTTTGGTCGATAGTGGCACTGCCAGCTGTAATGGTCCTCATTTGGGTTCGGTATATTCCAATTTACAGGCTTCAGGACAAAAACCAGAGCAAGTCAGTACTATCCTGCTCACCCATTTACATCCTGACCATGTCTGTGGCATCAGTAATCATGGCAGTGCAAATTTCCCCAATGCGACCGTCTATATTTCTCAAACTGAACTGGATTTCTGGATGAATCCAAAAAGTGCAGAACGCTTGCCGCAACAAAAGCGTGCAGCTTTTGCTGCTACTGTAGATAAAATCAAAAAAGCCATTGCTCCTTATCAGGCTAAAGATCAGCTTAAAACTTTTAAATCTGGTGACAAAATTCATAGTTTTAATGTCATCAGTTCGGCAGGACATACGCCGGGACATTTTGGTTTTAGCTTAAAATCACAGGGTCAGGAGCTGATTTTTATTGGAGATATAGTACATTCACACAGTATTCAGTTTGACCGGCCTCACACCACGGTCGACTTTGATATTGATCCGAAAAAAGCGGTAGAAACCCGCTTAAAATCTTTCGCAAACTATGCCAAGCAAGGACAAACGATTGCAGCTCCGCATTTACCTTTCCCTGGAATTGGACATATTTATTCAAAGGAGGGAAAAAGCTATCAGTGGATGCCTATACACTTCAAGGATTAACACTTGTCTTGAGATCGCTTAATAAGGAGCAGGTTGGAGAAGAATTAGGCTTTCCCCCCTCAACTTGACTGAAATATGCAAAGAGCTTTTCGCTACGCGCAGCAGGAAGTGTTATCTAACAAATAAAGGAGCTTGTATGGATCGAAAGCAAGGCAGAATAAGAGTTAAAAATAAAAAAACCACACTCCCGATCTGTCTTGCTTTTAATAAGTTCTGGCGCTGTTTTGCATATTTTTATAGCGACAGAGATCAACTTCATTTATATGTTTTTTATGTGCTTTCATGTCCATCATTTATAAACTTTAAGCAATCATACCAATCCGCATTTCATGCTTTTGCAAACACAGAACCTAAATCTGGATATGCAGCTAAAGTGAATAATAAACTTACTTCATGCCAAAAATCAACTTCAAGCCGAGCACGGTCATGACTGCACCTGCTGCCCGGTCGAATATTGCCTTAAACTTTAAATACACACGGCGTGGCTTTTCCGCAGACAGAGCCACAGCAACCAGAGAGCACCAGCCTGCATCAATAAAGAAGCACAATACTGGCAGAACAACGTAAAAATAAGTGGGAATTTCTTTCGGTAAAAGTGCCGTAAAAATACTGGCCAATACAATCGCAATTTTTGGATTGGACAGTTGGGTAATCAGACCGGTGGTAAAAGCGCGACTTAAAGATATCTGCTTGCTGATAGCGGTGTCTGTTTCAAGAGGTTCTTTGGCATGTTTAATAATTTTAAATGCCAACCACAGCAGATACAAACCGCCACAGATTTTTAAGGCCAGATAAGCCGAAGGAACGGCCAGTAAAAAGGCCTGTAAACCTAGCACAGCGAGCAAGCCAAAAACCGCCGCACCTAAACCGGTGCCCAGTGCAGTAAATAAGCCATGTTTACGTGAAATTGCAATGGAATTTTTTGCCACATAGATAGAGGTTGGCCCAGGACTCATTGCACCTAACATGAGGGCAAAAGCAATCGAGCCTAAAATCCAGAATGATTCCACGAGATGACCTACCTAAAAATCGGGTTCTTATTTTAAACAAAAATCTGATTATTTGCTTTAAAAAGTTTTGTATTTATCCTGAATTTCAACCAGATAAAGGTGTTAAGGTTTTAACTGATTCTGGACAATAAGATGTTCATCTCGCAGCTGATAATCCTGATCATGCACTGGCACGCCTCCAATAATCATGGTGCGGGTATCCGTTCTGGGTTTGTTGAGCGGATCCTCACAGCCGGTCAAGCTCAGTCCGACAATACTCAAGGCAACATAGAATAATATTTTCATTATTGTTATCCTCAATGAGGTAGTCTTTATCAGACTAGCACTGTGGTTTAAATTTTCAGCAACTAAATTGTGACAATGTGCGTCCGTTTTTTATTGATAAGCCACCGGTTAGCCTGCAGCTTATCTTCAATTTGCTCATTTTCGGTTTACTCTGATTTCTTATCTTTCAATTTTTTTAATGTTTATGTTTGACGCTCTTGCCCATACTATTCCAGATCAGCACTTTTTAATTCAGAATATTTCGGTGACGGTGCGCCGTCTGGATCTGGTGCATCCTCATATATCAGGCAATAAATTTTTTAAGCTGAAATATAATTTTCTTGAAGCGCAACGAGCAGGTTATCACCAACTATTGACCTTTGGTGGTGCTTACTCCAATCATATTGCAGCTACGGCTTTTGCCGCACATCAGTTTGATTTTAAAAGTGTCGGTATTATCCGTGGTGCAGAATTAAAAGATAAAGAACTAAATCCGACTTTGGCACTGGCACAAGAGCTCGGTATGCAGCTGCACTTTGTCAGCCGTGAGGAATATCAGCGCCGGCATCAACCTGACTATTTGCAAGAGCTGACGCAACAATTTTCTGAACATTATCTGATTCCTGAAGGCGGCACCAATACCTTGGCCATTCAAGGCTGTCGGGAAATTTTAAGACCAGACGATGAACAGTTTGATGTCATCTGCTGTGCAGTGGGTACAGGAGGCACCTTAACAGGTCTGATTGAAGCCAGTCATCCTCACCAGCAGTTATTAGGATTTTCTGCCTTGAAAGGTGATTTTCTAAAAGATGAGGTTGCCAAATTCACAGTAAAAAAGAACTGGTCCATTCTCGATGATTATTGCTGCGGGGGGTATGCTAAAACCACGCCTGCCCTTATCCAGTTTATTCAAGATTTTGAAGCTAAATATGATATTCCTCTGGAACAGGTCTATACCGGAAAAATGCTGATGGGTCTCTTTGAGCTCATTACGCAAGGATATTTCCCGGCTGGATCAAAACTGCTGGTCATTCATACAGGCGGTTTACAAGCTAAGAACCTTAAAATCTGCTCCTAGATTCATAGCACTCATCTCCTCATCTTTTAAAAGTATTTTCGATCAATAGCGATTCAGCTTCCACGATTCAGCTTTTAGCTCAGTATGAATAGAGAAAGCTGAAATAAAATTGTCTATAATGCTTTCCTTTTCTTCTCCCTTGAGTGTGTCATGTCTTCCAAGCAATACGATGTTTTAGTCATAGGTGCCGGTGCCTCAGGTTTAATGACGGCGTATATGGCTGCACAACGTGGTCGCAAAGTGCTGGTCGTCGAAAAGGCCAACAAGGTCGGTAAGAAAATTTTAATGTCGGGTGGCGGAAAATGTAATTTCACCAACCTGTATGTTGAAACAAGTAATTATATTTCGCATAATCCGCATTTTGTAATTTCAGCTCTAAGCCGTTATAGCAACTGGGATTTTATCAGTTTGGTCTGTGAATATGGCATCGAATATGAAGAACGCAAACATGGACAGCTGTTTACCTTAAATGGAGCCAAAGAAATCCTGTCAATGCTGCTGGCAGAGTGTGATAAGACCGGGCTAGTTGAGATTAAGACCAGTTGTGAAGTAAAAGCAGTGAATACGGTCGCAGAGCAAGGTTTTCAGGTGGCTACATCTCTGGGCTATTTTGAAGTAGAGTCTGTGGTAGTGGCGTCTGGCGGCCTGTCGATTCCAACCTTAGGAGGTTCAGGAATCGGCTATGAAATTGCCAAACAGTTTGGCCATCATGTCTATCCAACTCGTGCCGGTCTGGTGCCTTTTACCTTCTCGGATCATTTTAAAGAAGTTACCACCCGTCTGAGTGGCAACGCCATTGAAGCAACCTTATCCAATGATTTAAACAGCTTTACCGAAGCGCTGTTATTTACCCATCGCGGTTTAAGTGGTCCCAGTTCACTGCAATTGTCCAACTACTGGGAGGTGGGCCAAAGCTTTAAGGTCAACTTTTTACCGAGTATGGATTTGATTAATTTCTTCAAGCGTAAAAAACAGGGACAACCTAAAGTTTTACTCCGTACTTTATTAAGTGAACATCTGCCGAAAAGTGTCGTGATTGAACTACAAAATCTGGTCTGGGCTGAGGTCGCCGATACCCCTATTGGTAATCTCAGTGATGACAAGCTGGAGCAGATTGCCAAGCGTATACAGGGCTTTGAATTAAAGCCGTCAGGAACAGAGGGTTACCGTACTGCCGAAGTCACTTTAGGCGGTGTGGATACCACCGAAGTATCTTCCAAAACCATGGAAAGCAAGAAGCAAAAAGGTCTGTATTTTGTAGGTGAAGTTCTGGATGTCACCGGCCATTTGGGTGGCTTCAACTTCCAATGGGCCTGGGCTTCTGCGCATGCTGCCTCAGAATATGTTTAATCTATTCAAATCCAGACATAAAAAAAAGAGCTGAATCATTCAGCTCTTTTATCTTTCATCTGCAACTTTATTCAAGATAGTCTGTTTGAAACAATAGAACGTCTAGAGAAGAAAGACGTTCAATCGTCAGATCTATTTTTTCTACAGCTTCTGCAATATGCTGTGGTTGCTGTACGGTGTCTGTGAATGTCGTCCATAAATTATTTAGCATTGAAATTACCCTCATTGTTTTCATTCCTTTGAACTTAATTTAAATACTTTACATGACAAGAATATTAAATTTAAGTATCTATATTTTAAGTAATATTTCATATATCACTCTTATGGAAAATACCAAATCCAGTATTAATTTCAATCATTATTTTGCATTTCCTCATCCGTACCTTCTGGTGAGTGGACTTGATTTTCATTTTGTCTGCTTTTAGCACGTTGAGATTTTACAAAAATAAACCGGCGTGCCCCTGCTAAAAAGCCTACAGTAATTCCAGCAATAACCACGGGCGCTAAAAACTTATTCGGTGCTTTTGCCATAATTATTTCCCTTTTTTCACTAGCAAAATCGGCCACTTAAGCGTGGCCGATTCTGTTGGTCCTGAACAGGTTATTTCAGGTCATCTTTTTTCTGAGTAGAATGATCAATATCTATACCAGGTTCGTCCTCACCTGTTGAGCCAAATGGATTATTGGCTGGCGGATGAGCCGGATCAACTTTGACTGAATCCGGGACAGCCTGATCGGCATCCGGAGTGACCGAATCAATAGATGCATCATCATCTTGTAGTGGTGCAGTAGTGAGCGTTGCTGGTGTCGTATTCGACAGATCGTTAGGATCTGAATCTGAACCAGTAGCTCCCGGGGTGGTGAAGGCAGAACCTGTCGTACCTGCCCTATCGGCGACACTTGTACCTGTAGTAGCAGTCTTGGCGCCTAATCCTGAAAACATGCTATTTTCAGCTTTATCCTTGACTGGATTCGGTTCCTTGGCTTCACGTTTTGCCTTGTCAATCAGATCAGTCAAGACACGTTCTGCAGGCTGACGACCACCCAGACCAAAAGCCAAGGCAAAGGCAACAGCTACCGCACCCAGCGTCAGACCAAATGCCAGGTTCACGATCGAATCTGCAATGCCCATTGCACGCAGACCCATGGCAATAACCAGTCCCATGATCAGGACACGTACCAGATTAGCTAACCAGCGTGAACTGTTATATTCACCACGTTGTACAATATTTGCCACGATATTGGCCAGCCAGAAACCGATGACCAGAATCACCGCACCCAGCAGAATATTCGCACCAAAATAGATAAACATGGCAATCAGACCACTGATCTGTTCAAAGCCAAGACGGTTGGCGGCTTCAGAAACCGCGAACAGCATGGTAAACAGAATGATCAGGTAACCCACCACATTGGAAAGTTTAGTGCTACCAAAGAAACGTTGTACATCAAGCTTGGCTGGAATTTCATCGACACCTGTGCCTGCAACAACTTCTGTGACCAGACGTGCTACCAGTTTAGAAACCACATAAGCCAAGATCAGAATCAGGGCTGCCGCAATAATATTTGGAATGGCATGCATGATTTCATACAGCATGGCAGTTGCCGGCTCAGAAATCGCTTCAATTCCAAGCGCTTCAAAGGCAATGATCAGCGATGTGATAATCACCACTGCAAAGACAAATGAACCCAGTACCTGAGCGACATTCGAGTTCTTGAAGATCCCGACTTTTTCAGCCTGATGCTGTACATTCAGACTGTTCAGCAAACCCTCCACAATACCGCGGACAATTTTTGCGAGAATATAACCGACAAATACAATGACTGCAGCAATGAAAATATTCGGAAGATAACTGACAACGTCTGTCACCATGTTCTGAACTGGCAATAACAGGCCGTCTAATCCGAGGATCGACAATACAATTGGCAAGAATAGTAATAAAATTAACCAGTAAACAATTTCACTGATATTCTGGCTAATTGGACTGACGCCAACTTCTGCACTGAGCTTTTCATCCAGTTGGGTACGGTTCAGCACTTTCTGCAAACCCATTTTCACCAGATTTGCCACTATCCAACCAATGAAGCCGACTGCAATAGCGGCCAGCAATTGTGGAATAAATAGCAAGAACTGCTGAATCATGCTACTGAAGGGGTCACTGATCCCTGTCAGGTTCAGCACATTAAATGCACCTATCACAGCAATGATCAGAATCAGCCAAAAGACGACCCGGGCAATAATGCTTTCCATATTGGAGCGATGTCCGGTTGCGGTACTCAGATGCCTATTTGTCCCGAGCTTCTGCAAAAGCTTCTTAATTCCAGCAGAAACCAGTAGTGCAATGATCCAGCCAACAATTAATATGGCAACTGCACTGATTATGGGATGAAACTGATCCCAATAATACATGGCATCATAGCCCCCACGTGGACCTCTCATATAATCATTCATGTGTTTTATGCCCTCTTTGTTATCACGCTATTTATCTGAATTTGAAAGCCTTAGAGTTTTAAATACTTGGCTTCTTCCTTATACAGCCTGGACTTTATCTATTCAGACGCTCTGGATATGCAGAGCTTAGAAAACACCACAATCCATTAAAAAAGCCCCAGTGATTAACCAGAGCTTTTTTGATCTGTACCTTATTGATTAGCCTGTGCAGTATCAGTTGCCGTTGCAGTCGCTTCTGTATCAGTCGCTGTCGCCTCGGTACTTTCACCGCCTGTGTTCGGGCCCGTACTCGTAGGAGCTGTCGTCGCTGGTACAGGCGTATTAGGCCGTTCCGCAGGGGAGTCTGGCTCCATATCCGCAAACATATAGAATAATACGGCGAGCAAAAAGATACCGACTAAAATCAAAATATAGACGGGGATACGTTTTTTCTGTGTAACTTCGTCTTGATGATTTGAAGGTGGTTTGTTATTAAAATCATTGCCCATGACCATCCTCACTATTTCTTATTCATAAGTAGATTTTTATCATAACAAGCAGTTAGCGACACTTCTGTGACAAAACATGGTGAGATAGTGACGGGATGTAAGTTCTATGTATCAAACGAATGAGTCTGATTTTTGAGCACAGGAATCCGGTTTTAAAGAAGGTTAAACGTTTTGAAAATTTGAATGATTTTTTTGTGCGTTAACCTAGATAGACTGGGCAAGCGGTCTTGCAACCATCCCTTATGCTACTTTTACTGATAGCTGTAAGCCCAGATTCTTCATAGATAAGGGAGACTAAAAATCCTTCCCATCCCCCCTTTGCTTCCGTCCAAGTCATGCTCAGATCGCTAGTAATGAATAGACCTGCGACTTTGCTTAAAATAAGCTATAATCATTGACCTTATTTTTCATGCATTCGAGCTTTATGGCGTATCGTCAACAGAGTGTATCGCTTGATCTTGACACTGATATTACACATCAGTGTGCTTTGCACTATACTCGTGATCAGCATCTGATTGGAATTATTGAGTTTAGCAAGCCGGGCTATTTGCTACGCTGGCAAGACCTGGAATATTTCCGTCGCCGTACCGAGGAAATGTCGGTCATGCCCTTTCCTGATTGCATCAATGCCATGGTGATTGATGTGCGAAATGTGGTGGCGTGGCTGGACAATGAAGTTCCCATTATTCCGTGGCGTTTACTGGAAGAAGACTGCCCGGTGCGTTTGGTCGTACCTGCTGAGCGGATTGAACATTATGCAGGCTTCTTTGAACCGACCTGGCTAACGACCGATGTCGATAGCGCGATTCAGGAAATCCGCGATTTTATGGATATGTTTGTCCACTAAGTGTTGAAGAGTAGAAAACCTCCCAATTGGAGGTTTTTTTATGCCAGAAAGCCTGTTTCTTTTTCCAAAGGAGGAAGCAAAGTACTCACCAGTAATTCTCTACTGCAATATTTCCTTCACCACGACGGTTCATGCTCAGACCTCGAGCTTTAAGCGCCTCTTTAGTGTCTTCTACCATTTGCGGGTTTCCACAGAGCATAATATGGCTACTGGCCGGATTAAATTCGAGTCCCGCCGCTTTCTCAAGCTGACCATTTTTAATCAGTACGGGTAAACGATCATGCAAAGCGGCATTTGGATCGCGGGTAATAATCGGAATAAATTTAAAGCCGCGATGACCTTCACCAAAAGTTTCAGCAATTTCCTGGATACGCGTCACATAAGCCAATTCAGCTTCGGTACGCACGCTATATACCAGATAAATATTTTCGTATTTAATCCAGGTTTCAAAGTCCTGTAACATTGAAAGAAATGGCGCAAGTCCAGTTCCTGTCCCCAACAGCCATAAGTCTTTAGGCAGTGGCAACTGATAACGTGCAAGCGTCAAAAAACCATAGGGGATTTTTTCCAGATACAGCTCATCTCCCACTTTTAAATGCTGCAAATGCGAGGTAAATGCCCCCTCCGGCACCACAATCGAGAAAAATTCCAGCGTCTCATCAAAAGGTGATGACACGACTGAATAGGCTCGAACAACCAGATGATCTCCGACCTTTAAGCCAATACGCGCAAACTGCCCGGCAGTAAATTTAAAATGCGCAGGGCGTGTCATAGTGAAACTAAACAGCGTATTGGTCCAACGGTGTACAGATAAAACCTTTTCCAGGCTAAATTTTTCAATAGACATGATTCAAACGTGGCATCAAAGACTATGCTCATGGTAGCATGACCCTATAATTTATTAATATTTTTTAAATGTTAAGGCTCTATTCATGCGCATGACTTTACGCCAGCTGGCTGTTTTTGTAGCAGTTGCTCAAGAAGGCACCGTCACCAAAGCCAGTGATGCAGTCAAACTCACCCAAAGTGCGGCGAGTATGGCTTTAGCAGATTTAGAAGATGGCCTTGGGGCACCTTTGTTTGATCGGCTTGGAAAACGTTTACAACTGAATGATTTGGGCCGTTTTTTACTCCCGCAAGCCCTAGAAATTCTGGGCCGTTGTGAGACATTTGAACAAGCAGCTCAAGGCGAGTTACAGAGTATCGATCTACGTCTCGGTGCGACACTCACCATTTCAGATTATTTAATGCCTGATCTGATGGCGGGTTTCTTAAAAATTCAGCCCCAGGCGCACTTACAGCTGCAAGTGGGAAATACCAGACAGATGATCGAAGCCGTCAATCAGTTCCAGCTGGATCTGGCCTTAATTGAAGGCTCTTGTCATCTGCCGCAGCTGCAATGCATCCCTTGGCGTAATGATGAACTGGCCGTCTGCTGTGCACCCGATCACCCTTTGGCACAGCTTGACCGTGCCTTAACGGCAAAAGATTTCAAGTCTGTAGAGTGGATCTTGCGTGAAGAGGGTTCAGGGACGCGTGAGGTCTTTGACAATGCGATTTTAAAAGATGTTCCCGATGCCAAAATCCGTTTGACGCTGGGTCATAATGAAGCAATTTTAAAAATTGTCGCAGGTGGGATTGGTATGTCCTGTATTTCCAAACTGGCGGTTGAGCCTTTGCTCGAAAAAGGTCATCTGGTAATTCTGGACACCCCATTCTGGTCACTGACCCGTCCCCTGTTTATGCTGGTGCACCGTCAGAAATATCAAGGCCCGGGTCTTAAGGCCTTTATGAAATTCTGTGAAGCTTAGAATTCTGTTGAAATAAAAAAGCGCCGAAGGGCGCTTTTTTTAACGGTGAAACTGATGTTCACAAGGAATACCGTCACCATCTCCATCCATCTGGATACCAGGGCAATTTCGCAAAAAGAATACCGCTTCATCATAAGAGTGCATCTGGCTACAGTGGGTTCTGCCATCACACTGATAAGGTGACGACACTGAAGTGGAGGAAGTAGTACTTCTAAGAGGGGTATTGGTGGATACCTCTAAATTCTTCTTAGCTTGTTCGCTTAGGCCTTGTTCAGGTAAATTACCTAAGGCTGCACGTTGTTCTGAAACCAGCCTTTTTTGTTCTTGTATTAAATACTCAAGTTGCTGTTGCTTTTGTATTTTATAGTTTTGGTATTTTCCATAAGCCAATACAGCAAGTATGACGATAATAACTATGCCGATACTGATAAATAGTTTAGATAATGCTGGCTTTTTAAGCGGATGATAGAGTGTTGCTCTTTCTACCTGAAGATCATTATGTTGACTGACACTGGGTGAAGGCGTCTTTTGATATGAAATATCTAAGCGAACAATATGATCCGCTTTAAACCTCCCTTGATCCTCCACAATTAGAAACTTTAACTTTTCACCATTTTTCGGTAAAACATTTTTGTTTGGGAAATCTTTTATGTGGAAGAATAAATCTTTTGCTTCCCCTTCAATTTCGATAAAACCAAAACCACGTTCTTGATTATAAGTTTTGATCTTCCCCTCTTGAAACATAAGCAGCTCTTGTATTTGATATTTTGAGTAATTATATTCAGAAATCCTTTAAAATTTTCAAATAAAAAAGCACCGTACGATGCTTTTGTATTTGAATGATGAGACAAATAGCTTAATAAAATTATAATAGGCCTGCTTATACCTAACTTAAATTTCTCCAAAAATCATAAAACCGATCGCTGTTACCAGCGCCAACCAGAGTGTGGGGCTAAAGAAAGTAGTATGGCGTACTGGAGTAACCATCGCTGCAGGAGCTAGAGACGGTAGCGCAACCACTTCAGAGACCAACTCTTCCTGACGCTTAATATCCAGACGTACCATATTGTCCAGTTGAATCGTATTCTGCTCTTCAATTATTCTAAATTTAAGTCGCTCCCCGACTTGTGGCGCGATCTCAGAGGAAGGTAGATCCTGTAAGCGAAAATCGAGCTCTTGCGGCTTTTCTATGAGCTCAATCGTTCCAGTCCCACGTCTGACATCGTAGGTTTTAATTCTTCCATCTGTAAACATGATATATGTCCCTAGATCATTCAACAGATGCGTATTTTATATGGAAAGGTTTAAAGGATATTGTTGAACTTTGGTGAGTATTTTATTGTTTTAGTAATGCTATACAGAACTTGGATTACACAAGCTTCTACAAATCACGTTAGCGTAATACTCAAATAAAAAAAGAGGCTCTAAAGCCTCATTCTGGATATATTTTCCAAGCAAAATTAACGCTTTAAATTCGACAATAGGGCTGAGGTAATCGAAGTATTGACTGCTACCGCTTTGGCTTTTTTGGCTTTTTTGGATTTGTCTTCTACACGTTCAATTTTGATGGCTTTGTAGCGATCTCCATTTTGAACTACATTAAATTTTACCCGGTCATTGCGTTTCGGTTCACCTGAGTCAGCAGGGAAATCCGAGATATGAAAAAATATCTCACCTTCAGGTGAAGAAATAAAACCAAATCCTTTTTCTGGATTGTACTGCTGTACTTTTCCTTGATATTGCTCGGAAGTCATAAACATCCCCTACTCTGATTCTGTCAGTATTCAGTATATAAAAAAGAGGCCCTAAAAGCCCCTTTCCTGTGCATTTTTAACCATTAGTCTTTTTGAACTGAACCAAAAATCTTGTCACCTGCATCACCTAGACCCGGCACAATATAACCATTGTGATCTAAGCCTTTATCAATGGCAGCAGTGAAAATCACCACATCCGGATGTGCTTCTTCAACCCGCTTAATTCCTTCAGGCGCCGCCACCAGCACCATGACCCGAATATCTTTACAGCCATTTTCCTTGAGTACATCAATTGCCGCAACCAGTGATGAACCTGTCGCCAGCATTGGATCAATGATCATGGCAATCCGGTTTTGTACATCTGGAACCAGTTTTTTATAATAGGTACGCGCTTCCAGTGTTTCTTCATCGCGTTCCAGCCCCAGTACAGATACTTTGGCACTTGGAATCAGATTCAGAAAACCGTCCAGCATCCCAATCCCTGCACGCAAAATCGGTACAACGGTGATTTTTTTACCCGCAATGCGGTCAACTTTGACTGCACCATCCCAACCGTCAATTTTATGCTCAACCATTGGTAAGTCTTTGGTTGCTTCATAGGTCAGCAGCATAGTTACTTCTTGTGCCAGCTCACGGAAATTTTTCGTGCTGATATCGGCACGACGAAGCAGACCTAATTTATGTCGGATCAAAGGATGACGAATTTCATGGATAGCCACGGGAGAACACCTAAAAGGGTAAAACTAAATTTCTACCATTATAGAGGCTTTTGTTGATTTTTATAAATAAAAAAGCCCCCAATCATGGAGGCTTTTTTGTAATAGCTTAGTCAGGCACGAAATCAGTTAAAACCACTTTGCACCAAAGTGAAAATAAACTGCTGTAATTCAGGCGACAGGGCAAAGAATGCAAACTTGGAGATTGCAATCATTGGATCCGGGTAGACACCCAATACCAACACCAGTAATGCCACTGCCAGTACCATGATACCGCCCACTTTCTGGCCCCAGTGATTCACCGCATCGATACGCGGCGTTTCTGGTGGAGTCATATACATCACCACCATAACACGCAAGTAGTAGTACAGACCGATACCTGAACCCAGAATAACCATTGCTGCAAGGAACCAAGCCTCGCCTGCAACTGCAGTTTTAATCACCAGGAACTTACCAATGAAACCAGCCGTTAACGGGATACCTGCCAGCGATAACATCATGACAGTCAATACCGCTGTCAATACCGGACGGCGCCAGAACAGACCGCGATATTCCGCCAGGCTGCCTGCTTCGTCAGTATTGTTATACGGGCTGGACATCAAGGTCACTACACCGAAGGCACCTACTGTGGTCAATACATAAGTAATGACATACACGTTCAAGCTTTCAAAAGTCGCAAAACCTTGTACTTGCAAGAAGTCAGTATTACGTGCCGTAACGATCGCCACCAGGATATAACCAAAGTGAGCAATTGAAGAGTAGGCCAGGATACGCTTTAAATTCACCTGCTTTACTGCCAGCAAGTTACCGACCAGAATCGACAGTACCGCAATCACAGTCAGAATCGTAATGAAACTATCAGACAGTAACAAGCCTGAAGACAGAACATAACGTGCAAACAGCCCCAGCGTTGCCACTTTTGCAACTGTCGCCAGGAAAGTCGCAATCGGCGCTGGAGCACCGGCATAGACATCTGGTGTCCATTTGTGGAACGGCGCAAGTGATAACTTGAAGCCAACGGCAAATATAATAAATGCCAGACCCACCACAACTGCTGGTTGGTTGAAGACGCTCAATAACTTGCCTGGTTCGCCAACAAAGCTTAAAGAACCTGTATAAGCATAGATATATGCCATACCCATCAACAGCATTGCAGAAGCAGTTGCCGAAAGCACCAGATATTTCACACCTGCTTCAAGCGATTGAGAACGCTGATGTGTATAGGCCAGCAAGCCGTAAACAGGGATCGACATTAACTCAAGGCTGATAAAGAAAGAGGCATAGTGAGAACTTGCTACCATAAGCATTGCACCTGCAACAGATGCCAGCATCAGGATATACAGCTCTTCACGGTTATCTTTATAGGTTTCGATATAAGCATGTGACAAGGTACAACATGCCAGTGCAGCAATCAGAATCATGAACTGGTACAGCATCGTAAACGGATCTACGATGAACATGTTCATGATATTGGCAGGTGCAAATTTACCCGCCAATAAAACAAAGACGATATAGAACGCAGCTAGGTTTAAACCCACTACGGCCGTAGTCGCAACTAAGTTATGGTTACGCTTAATTGCAGTCAACAACATGACCGCGATCGCAGTTAATGCCACGATCATCACAGGTGCTAACGGCATAAGCTCAGAAAAAGACATTGTGAAGTTCATGGCTTATTGGATCTCCACATTTTCAAGTTGAACCGGTGCTTGTTCAGCAACCACTTCAACAACTTCTTGAACTGGAATGTAGCTATTTGCTAACCACGCCATGCTTGAGTTTGAAACATCAAGGAAGCTTTGTGGGTATAGACCAAGCCATACAAGACCAAGCGCACAGATCAGCAGAATCACTACTTCACGCGCGTTCAAATCTTTCAGTGGATGTGTATAGTGCTGTTTTTGCTCTTCGTTTGGTGTACCGAACAATGCCTTGTGAATCAGGATTAAACCGTACAGACCTGCGAACACCAAGCTGATTGCAGCAATGATGGTAAATGTCGGGAATTTGTTGAAAGACCCCATCAGGATCAGGAATTCACCAATAAAGTTACCCAGACCAGGAATACCCACAAGCGCCGCAATGAAGAACATCAGGAAGAATGCAAGATAAGGGAACTGACCACGCATACCGCCCATCAAACGCATATCACGAGTATGCACACGTTCGTAGACTTGACCACACATAATGAATAGTGCAGCAGAAGACAGACCGTGAGCCAGCATCATGATCATCAGACCCTGGAAGGTCAGGATATTACCTGCATAAATCGCCAGTAATACGAAGCCCATGTGCGAAATAGAGGTGTACGCCAACAGACGTTTCATATCTGTTTGCTGGAATGCACACCAGGCACCGTAGAAGATACCAATCAGACCCAGAATGATCGCGAAGTCTGCAAATTGTGCAGAAGCTGCCGGGAAGAATGGAATCACAAAACGAAGTAAACCGTAAGCTGCTGTCTTGATCAGGATACCTGCAAGGTCTACCGAACCCGCTGTAGGTGCTTGCGCATGTGCATCTGGTAACCAGCCATGTAATGGGAAAACTGGAAGTTTTACCGCAAAGCCGATGAATAAACAGATCATAAACGCATAAGCAACTGCTGGAGCCTGTGCATCAAGCGTATTCGCTACTCCCATCAGGTAGTTGTAGTCGAAACGAATTTCGCCAGTCATGTTGAAACCTACGGTCACCAGACCCAGGATACCAATCAACATGACCAAACCAGCAACTTGCGTATAGATGAAGAACTTGTTTGCCGCATAAACGCGCGATTTACCTTCTGCTCCCTTATGCCCCCAAAGTGCAATCAGGAAATAGATTGGAACCAGCATCATCTCCCAGAAGAAGAAGAACAGGAACATGTCAATCGCAAGGAAAACACCGATCACCCCACCCAGAGACCATAAAAGGTTTAAGTGGAAGAAACCAACGTTCTTCTGAATTTCACCCCACGAACAGCCGACTGCCAGTACACCCAGAAGTGCAGTTAAGCCGACCATCAGCAGTGATAGACCATCTACTGCCAGGTGAATGTTAATCCCTAGGGTTTGAATCCAAGGTAATTTGAACTCGGCTGCCCACGAAGGATTTGCGCCGCCAAGTTCATAGTTATAAGTACCAGACTGCCAGAGGACGATGGTCAAAACCAGCGTCACCAGCATACCAATTAAGGCAATATAGCGTGGCAGGTGTTGGTCGAGTTTATCGACCAACCAGCACACAAAACCTGCAATGAACGGAATGAGGATCAGAGCCGGCAAAATAATATTGTTTGGAGCTTCCATTTTATTTCCCCACTACCTGAATCACGAGCAAGATCATCAGTAGGACAACGACGCCGAGCCCCATGCTTGATGCGTATTCACGCAGTGATCCTGTTTGACGTGAACTGGTAAAGCTGTGACCACCTTTAACAAGTGCAGGAAGTACCAGCCATAGACCATCAATCGGATCACGACCAAAAATCTTCGCGAACAATAAATATGGTTTAACAAAAATAAGGTCGTAAAGCGCATCGAAACCTAGTGCATTACGGCAAATATTTGCAAGACCTGCACCCAAAGAAGTCTGGGCAAAAGATTTGACTGCATTGTAGGCAAATGCGAACAATACCACACCTACCGCAAGACCAGCTAAAGCTACACCAATCGCGACATATTCAGCGCCATGTGCACCTGCTTCCAAAGCTTCAGGAATAATGAACGCTGGAATTTGTGCAGCATTCAGAATATTCATGACGGGTGCTTTCAAAACGATTGCAAGACCTGTTGACAAGACCGCAAGGATTGCCAGTGGCGCCCAGTATGTGATGCCTTTGATTTCATGGTAAGGCGTGTTTTCTTTGCCAAAGAATACAATCCAGATTAAACGGAAAGTATAGATTGAAGTTAAGAATGCACCTGCAACACCAACCCAGTACAGCGTATTGAATACCGGTAAGCCTGCAATATGGCTTTGTGTCCAGACTGCAGCAAGAATCGCATCTTTCGAGAAGAAACCGATGGTCAGGAATGGAATCGCAGCGAGCGCACCACCACCAATGGCAAAACAGGCAAACAGGAATTTGTTCTTGTAGAACAGACCACCCATCTTGAAGATGTTTTGTTCGTGATGGTAAGCCAGAATCACCGCACCCGAAGACAAGAATAACAATGCCTTGAAGAATGCGTGAGTCAGCATGTGGAACAGACCTGCCTGGTAGGCTTCAGCACCAACCGCCATGAACATATAACCCAGCTGACTCATGGTTGAGTAAGCCAGAATACGTTTGATGTCGGTTTGAACCAATGCAGCAAAACCAGCCACGAGCAATGTCACTGCACCCGTAATCGAGATGAACACCATGACTTCAGGGGCCAGTTCAAATACTGTGAACAGACGGCAGCACAGGTAAACACCCGCGGTAACCATCGTTGCCGCGTGGATCAAGGCCGATACAGGTGTTGGACCTGCCATTGCATCTGCTAACCATGTTTGTAACGGGATCTGTGCAGATTTACCCGCAGCACCCAGGAACAACATTAAAGCTGTCCAGATGGTCAATGACGAGCTTTGTGTCATTACAGTTGCCGCATTTTCTACGATGTACTGAGTATTCAATGTGCCAAACTGCTGGAACAACAGGAACATGGCAATCAGCAAGAATACGTCACCAACACGGGTCACGGTAAATGCCTTGATAGCTGCAAAACCATTAGCAGGATTTTGGTAGTAATAACCAATCAGCAAGTAAGAACACAGACCTACACCTTCCCAACCCAAGAATAATAACGCCAGGTTATCGCCCAGAACCAGCAGCAACATGCTGGCAACGAACAGGTTGAAATAAGAGAAGAAACGTGCAAAGTCTTCTTCGCCGCGCATATACCATGAGGCGAAGATATGAATCAGGAAACCAACCCCTGTCACCATGCCCAGCATCAATAATGATAAACCATCAAGATGCAAGCTGATCCCCGGTGCAAAACCGCCGACATTAAACCATGTCCACAGGTGTTGTACCGTCGCGGTTGAACCATTGTTGACAAAGTCCAGACCGGCAATAAGTGCAACCAAGGCCGACAGACCCACTGCACCCACCCCAATAATGGCAGCAACTGATTCAGGCAGTTTATTACGCCCTGCCGCCAAAAGGATGAAACCAATTAACGGGAATAAAATTGTTAGATATAAATAACTCATCCGCGCATCTCACTAGCAGCATCCACATCCAGGTGATGGAAGCGATGATAGAACTGAAGGACGATCGCAAGACCAATACACGCTTCTGCCGCAGCAAGCGTCAAGATCAGGATAAACATGATCTGACCGTCTGGCTGTACCCATGCACTGCCTGCCAGGACGAATGCTAAAGCCGCAGCATTCATCATGATCTCAAGGCTCATTAAAATAAACAGAAGGTTGCGTCGCACCATTACACCGTAAAAACCCAGTGCAAAAAGAATAGATGCAACGATCAAACCATGCTCTAAAGGGATGTTGCCCATTATTCTTTGTCCTCTTCTGCACCTGGCTCACGTTTACCCAGATGGAATGCAGCTACCAGGGCAGCCAGCAATAACATCGCAGCAACTTCTACCAATAATAAATACTGTGTAAAGAGCGCTTGACCCACAGCTTTAGGACCGACCATTTCAGTGCCCATCACCAATGAAGGTTGTGTGTAGTCAGAGTTCAATACCCAAACAACTACAAGACCGATCAGGAAGCTCATCAGTGCCGGGTAAGCCCAGGTAGATGAGGTCAGCCATGTACGTTCTTGTGCAACAGTCTGTTCGCCGAGGTTCAACATCATCACCACGAATACGAACAGGACCATGATCGCACCCGCATAGACAATCACTTCCAGCGCACCGGCAAATGGCGCGCCTACGATCATAAACAGACCAGCAACTGCAAGAAGTGAAACAATCAGGCTAAGTAAGGCATGTACCGGGTTCGTATTGGTCACAACACGAACCGTAGAAACGATGGCCACGAGGGCCATTAAATAAAATGGCCACATCATGGTAATAGACTCCGTACATCAACAGGTGCACTTTCACGCTGTGCTTCACCCTTGCCTTTGCCTGCAACTGCCATACCGGTCACGCGGTAGAAGTTATAGTCAGGGTATTTACCAGGACCAGAAATCAGCAAGTGTTCTTTTTCATAGACCAGGTCTTGACGAACATACTCACTCAGCTCGAAGTCTGGTGTCATTTGAATGGCAGTCGTTGGACAGGCTTCTTCACACATACCGCAGAAAATACAGCGAGAGAAGTTGATACGGAAAAACTCCGGATACCAGCGACCATCTTCTTTTTCAGCTTTTTGTAGTGAGATACAGCCTACTGGACACGCAACCGCACACAGGTTACATGCCACACAACGCTCTTCGCCATCCGGGTCACGCGTCAATACAATACGACCACGGAAACGTGGCGGCACGATTTCTTCGGCTGGGACTTCTGGGTAAAGAATGGTGTCACGTTTACGTGTTGCGTGGCTGAACACCATCCACAACGAACGTACGATTGACCCGAATCCAGCTAGAAATTTAAACATTTTGTTCTCCCTGCTGTCTTAGGCCTGATTCAACAGAATCACAGCACCAGTCACCAAAAGGTTAACCAACGCCAATGGCAAGCAAATTTTCCAACCAAAGTTCATCACTTGGTCATAACGTGGACGCATCAAAGAGCCACGTGCCAATACGAACATCATGACAAAGAAAGCAGTCTTGATAATGAACCAGAATGCCGGTGGCAAGAAATCCAGACCGAACGGCGCTAACCAGCCACCAAAGAATAAGGTTACGATTAATGCTGAGATCAATACCACGTTAACGTATTCCGCAACGAAGAACATGCCCCATTTCATCCCGCCGTATTCTACGTGATAACCTTCGGCCAGTTCCTGTTCTGCTTCCGGCTGGTCAAATGGATGACGGTGAGTTACCGCTACCCCTGCGACCACAAAGATCAGGAAGCCCAAGAACTGAGGAATAACAAACCAGACGTCTTTTTGTGCTTCTACGATTTCACGCATGTTGAATGAGCCGGCAATTGCCACTACACCCATCAGCGAGATGCCGAGGAACACTTCATAAGAAATCGTTTGTGCTGCTGAACGCAGACCACCTAACAGTGCATATTTGTTGTTAGATGACCAACCACCAAACAGCACTGCGTAGACTGCAATCCCCGCCATCGCCATAAAAAACAGCAGGCCGATGCTCATGTCTGCCACACCCAAATACGGTGAAACAGGAATGACCATGAATGACAGCACCGCTGTTGCCATCGCAACGCCTGGTGCCATACGGAATGTCAATTTATCAGCAAATTTTGGTGTCCAGTCTTCCTTGAACATGATTTTCAGCATGTCGGCAACAATCTGGAACATACCGCCCGGACCTACACGGTTCGGACCATAACGGTCTTGCCACAAACCGAGCAAACGACGTTCAATGAAAGACATCAACGCTGCAACTAATACCACAACAAGTAAGATTACGATCGCTTGAAGTACTGAATAGGCGATTGGCCAGTTTTCAGCCCACAGCGGCGTTTGACGGATTAATTCTTGTTCCATGAATTACACTCCTACCGCGACTGAAACAGGCTCTGCAAGAGATACCGTCGGTGCAAGACCGATTGGGTAGCCAATACAACCTGTTGGTAAGTATTCAATCACTTGAACTGGAAGAACGATCGAGTTATCCCCTGCTTTCACAGTAATTTTCTGACCATCCTGAACATTCAAGCGCGCTGCATCCTGTTCACCGACTGCAAAAACCGCTTCAGGAATACGTGATTCCATCGCCGGTGTTTTCACGGTAAATTCGCCGGAAGCAAAAATGTGATGCATCGGAACCAGACGGAAGCTGCCAGCATTCGCAACCACTGGGGCTGGTGCAACGAAAGTACGTGCTGGACGTTTTGGTAGACGATCAAACAGACGAACGCCTGAATCACCACCTTTCAGATGGCCACCCACGTTGTCCTGAAATTTGTTCCACGCTTGTGGAGAGTTCCAGCCTGCCGACCATGCGAATGGTACCAGCGCGGATGGTGTCTGATCACCAACATAACCTTCCATCGAGAAAGTTAAGGCAGAATCTTTGTCCACGGGCTGTTTAGGCTCGTGTACAGATAATGGCGCACGCATCGAAGTACGACCTGAATAACGGCGTGGTTCACGTGCCACTTTCAGACCATGTACACGGAAGCCCGCATCAGGTGCCACATCTAAAATACCTTCTAAAGCAGGTACGTTTTTCGCTACAGACTCGATCACATCATCCAGCAAGGTCCATGAAATGGCTTTACCTTTCACGCCCGTTTCAATCGCATGTAACCAGCGCCAAGATTCCTTGATCGCCAATTCCGGATTGTAATAGCTTGGGTCATATACCTGATAGAAACGCTGTGCGCGGCCTTCCTGAGAAACCACTGTACCATCGCCTTCAGCAAAGCTTGCAGCAGACAGTACAATGTTGGCTTTCTTCACCGTTTCTGTTTCTGAATGATCAAGCACAATCACTTCTTTGCCAGCAAGTGCAGCGTCGACTTGGGTCTGCGGTAAACGACGGTAAAGGTCATTTTCAACAATCACGACTGTGTCGAAGTCTTGGGCAAAAGCTTGTTCCAGACTGTTACCACCCAGAATTGCAAGCCCCATTGAGTTCACTTCTGGAACAGTCAAGGTTAAGCCTGCATTACCCAGATTTTGTGCTACTTGTGCAGCCGCTTCCATAATGGCAGCGTCTTGCAAGCTGGTACCAGAGACAATCAATGGTTTTTTCGCAGCTTTCAGGGTATCAGCAATGGTTTGGGCAAATGCTTTAGCAGCATCGTCCAGACCTGTGATGACTTCACCTTTTACACCCGCAGCAATTGCAAAGCCTAAACGTGCAATATCGTTTGGAGACGCAACCACTTCACCTTCGGCAACGTCAGACAAACGGGTCTGTGTTGCAGCCAGAATGTAAATCGGAGATTTCGCATCTTGAGCAATACGCTGTACCGGTTCAGCCAGCCACTCTTGAGTACGACGCTCTGCCGCCATCTCTTTGCCTTTATTTTTCGCAGCCTGGCGAACAGATAAAGCCATACGTGGTGCAGTTTGAGTTAAATCTTCACCTAGAATTAACACCGCATCGTAGCTTTCGATTTCACGCATCGTTGGGTTATAAACACCCTCGGTTTGCATGATTGAAGCTGCCAGTTCAACCAGATTCTGCTCTTTTTGAGACAGACCTGTTGAATAGTTCTCTTGACCGACCAGCTCACGAAGTGCGAAGTTCGATTCAAGTGATGCACGCGGCGAACCAATACCCAGAACTTTTTTACCCTGAATATTTGCAATCACCGTGTCTAGTGCGGTATCGACTGAAACAGTTTCTACATTGTTGCCGGTACGGAATTGCGGTTGACGTGGACGATCAGCACGGTTCACATAACCGGTACCGAAACGGCCTTTATCGCATAGGAAGTATTGGTTCACTTCACCGTTGAAACGGTTTTCAACGCGACGAAGTTCGCCATAACGTTCACCCGGAGAAATGTTACAACCTGAAGAACAGCCTTGGCATACGCTAGGCGCATACTGCATGTCCCATTTACGGTTATATCGTGCAGAGTGGGTTTTGTCAGTGAATACCCCTGTAGGACACACTTCAGTCAGGTTACCCGAGAATTCAGATTCCAAAGTCCCTGATTCCGGACGACCGAAATACACACGTGATGCGTTGGCATATACGCCAAAGTCTGTACCGCCGGCATAATCTTTGTAATAACGCACACAACGGTAACATGCGATACAACGGTTCATCTCATGGGCAATAAACGAACCCAGTTCCTGGTTGTAATGCGTACGTTTAGTGAAACGGTAGCGACGACGGTCATGCTGCGTCATCACTGTCATATCTTGCAGGTGACAGTGCCCCCCCTCTTCACAGACCGGACAGTCATGCGGGTGGTTGGTCATCAAGAATTCAACAACAGAAGCACGGAAATCTACTGCTTCTTTGTCTTCAACCGAGATGTAGGTATTGTCAGCAGCCGGTGTCATACATGACATGACCAAACGACCACGCGTATCTTCTGGATTCGCGTATTGGGTCACAGCACATTGACGGCAAGAACCGACAGAACCTAAGGATGGATGCCAACAAAAGTATGGGATGTCGATGCCGAGACTCAAACATGCTTGCAGCAAGTTTTCCGAGCCGTTGACTTCATACGATTTTCCATCGACATGAATTGTAGCCATAGTCGAATTCCTTAAGCTTGTTCTACGTTGCGGGTTTGAGCGGCAGCATTTACTACTTTTGCTTCAAACTCGCCACGGAAATGTTTGAGTGCGCCCATTAATGGTTCCATCGCACCTGGTGCGTGAGCACAGAAAGTTTTACCAATCCAAAGCTTGCGGGTCAGTTCCTGCAAGTGATCGATATCTTCTTTTTTACCTGTACCATCTTCAAGTGCTTTCAGCGCTTTCACCGCCCAAGGCAAGCCATCACGGCAAGGCGTACACCAGCCACATGATTCACGGGCAAAGAACTCTTCCAGGTTACGTGTTGCTGAAACCATACATTGCGTTTCATCCACCACCATCAATAAACAGGTTCCTAAACGTGAGCCTGCTTTCATGATGCTTTCTGCATCCATCGGAAGGTCGATATGCTCTGCGGCCAGGAAGTCAGTCGAGGCACCGCCCGGCAACCATGCTTTTAGCTTTAAGCCATCACGCATACCACCGGCATGTTCTTCAATCACTTCACGAGCCGTGGTACCAAATGGAAGCTCCCATAAGCCAGGGAATTTCACCTTACCAGATGCACCATAGATTTTAGTGCCTGGATCTTTGGATTTACCCGCAGACAGACCAATATACCATTCAGGGCCACGCAGCATAATTGCCGGCAAGTTGTTGTAGGTCTCGACGTTGTTGACAATCGTCGGACGACCCCAAGCCCCTGCAACTTGCGGGAATGGTGGTTTGGTACGCGGGTTGGCACGGCGGCCTTCCAGCGAGTTAATCAGTGCTGTTTCTTCACCACAGATATAACGGCCTGCACCGGTATGCACGTGCAACTCAAAGTTCCAGCCAGAATCCAGGATATTTTCACCCAGATAACCTTTGGCACGGATTTGTGCAATCGCGTCGTTCAGGTATTTTGCCGCTTCGATATATTCGCCACGGATAAAGATATAACCATGAGTCGCTTCGAGGGTATAGCCGGCAATCAGCATACCTTCAATCAGCTGGTGAGGAAGATCTTCCATCAACAGACGGTCTTTGAAGGTACCTGGTTCCATTTCATCGGCATTACAAATCAGATAACGAGGACCTGAATTGTCATTTGGTGCCATCAGCGACCATTTGATGCCTGCCGGGAAACCTGCACCACCACGGCCCTTTACTGTTGCCGCTTTAATGACTTCCAGCACTTCTTTCGGCTGCATGCCAATGGCTTTTTTAAAGCCGGCATAACCCTCTAGGGCTTCGTAATCATCGGCATTACGAACGTGCTCTTGTTTACTCAGACGCCAGGTCAATGGATGCGTTTCTGGGTTACCGTCACCATAAATTGGTTTTGGTTCAGTATTCATACATACTTCTCCAGCAACTGTTTAACCGAAGTCACTTCAACTAAACCGTGCGTATCTTCATCAATCATTAAGGTTGGGCCCTTGTCACAGTTACCCAGACAGCAAATTGGTAGCAAGGTAAAACGGCCATCAGCAGTCGTCTGACCAAACTGGATACCCAGTTCACGCTGGAAAGTTTCTGCCAAAGTTTCCGCACCCATCAAGAAACACGCAATCGAGTCACACAGTAAAATTACGTGACGACCCACGGGCTGGCGATAAATACGGTTATAGAAAGTCGCTACACCTTCCAAATCCGCAACACTCATGCTGAGCATTTGCGCGATAGCATTCATCTGCGCATCATCTACCCAGCCATTACGGCGTTGTACACACTTCAGCGCATCAAGACACGCTGCACGTGGATATGGATAGTGGCCCATGTGCTGTTCGATTTCGTGGACTTCTTCCTTCGTTAAAATCCCTTCAACATTCACACGTGGCTTTCTATCAGTCAAAATCATCATAATGCGTTACCCCTTAGCGATCCACGTCAGCCATTACGACGTCAATTGTCGCTAAATAAATGATTAAGTCAGATACAAGACTGCCGTTAATCACAGAAGGCATTTGCTGTAAGTGCGTGAAAGTCGGTGTACGGATACGGGTACGATAACTCATGGTTGACTTGTCTGAAGTCAGATAGTAGTTCGATGCCCCCTTCACCACTTCGGCCATTACAGATGCTTCACCAGCAGGCATTACAGGACCCCATGACACGCTTAAGAAGTGCGTAATCAAGGTTTCAATATCTTGCAATGTCTTGTCTTTTGGTGGTGGAACTGCCAATGGATGGTCTGCTTTATAAGCACCAGATGGCATGTTATCCAGGCACTGACGAATGATTTTCAGTGATTCTTCGATTTCACGGAAATGAACCAGCACACGTGCATAGGCATCACCTTCATACTCTAAAGGCACTTCAAAGTCGTAGTTTTCATAACCGCTATATGGACGGTATTTACGTACGTCGAAATCAATGCCTGTGGCACGCAGACCAGTACCTGTCACACCCCAAGCCAGCGCAGATTTTGCATCGTATTGCGCCACACCCTGGGTACGGCCCATGAATACCGAGTTGCGTAAAGCAGCTTTATAGTATTCATTCATACGTTTTGGCATCCAGTCGAGTAATTCTCGAACCAGCTTATCCCAGCCATTTGGCAGGTCGTGTGCAGTACCACCAATCCGGAACCATGCCGGATGCATACGGTAACCGGTAATCGCTTCCACGATGTCATAGACTTTTTGACGGTCAGCGAACATATAGAATACAGGCGTCATACCACCGGCATCCTGAATCGCAGTACCAATGAACAGCAAGTGGTTATTGATACGGAACAGTTCTGACATCATGACACGGATACATTGCGCGCGGTCAGGGACAGTAATGCCCGCCATTTGCTCCACACCCATCACATAAGGCATGTTTTGCGCACAACCACCCAGGTAGTCGACACGGTCAGTATAGGGAATGAAGGAATGCCAGGTTTGACGTTCAGCCATCTTCTCCACACCACGGTGGTGATAACCGATATCAGGCACACAGTCCTTCACTTCTTCACCATCCAGCTGCAAGATCACACGGAAGGCACCGTGCGCAGATGGGTGGTTTGGACCCAGGTTCAGGAACATGAAGTCTTCATCGGCATTACCGCGCTTCAGCCCCCAGTCCTCAGGGACGAAACGTAAATGTTCCTGTTCAAAATCCTGCTTGGCCTTATCCTGAATATACGGCGTATATTCAGTTGCACGTGCAGAATACTCTTTACGTAACGGATGACCTTCCCAGTAGGTTGGCAACAAGATACGACGGAGCATTGGATGCCCTTCGAAATTGATACCAAACATGTCATAAGCTTCACGCTCATACCAGTTCGCATTCGGCCAGATATTCGTTGCGGTCGGCATATTCAGATCGCTGTCGCTTAAGGCCACTTTAATACGAATGTCACAGTTACGCTCTAACGACAATAAGTGATAGAACACTGTGAATTCTGATGCAGGCAAACCGTCACGATGGGTACGCAAGCGCTCATCTACTGCAGACAAGTCAAATAGCATCACATAAGGACGTGGCACGGTACGCAAGAACATTAAAACTTCTTGTACACGTGCGCGCTCAACCCAAACTGTCGGGAAATCCTCGAAAGTCGTTTGCACAAAGAAGTTCTCACCAAATTTGGTTTTGAGCTCTTCAATGATGGCAAATGCTGGGCGTGAATCAACTGCTGTTGATTCTGGCATAGCAATGTCAGTTTCAGCCATTGGCTTGGCTTCCTATTTAATACAAATTCAGTCAACCTAAACGACGACTACACCCAGAGCGGGTGCAACAGATCATCTGTCGTTTAAATTATTTAATTTCATCCATAGAGCGTAAATTTTTCACAGCAACACGCTGATCTTTCTTACGGTCACGTTCCGGCATCATCTTTGGCTTATACACTGGCTTAAGATCATCACCGATCACCGCAGAAAGCGGACGACGCTCTAGTTGAATTTGGTCTTGCAACAGCATGAGTGCCTGAATCAGGGCTTCAGGACGTGGCGGGCAACCCGGGATATACACATCGACAGGAATGATTTTATCAACACCCTGTACAACTGAATAAATATCGTACATACCACCTGAGTTTGCACACGCACCCATTGAAATTACCCACTTTGGTTCAAGCATCTGCTCGTACAGACGTTGAATCACCGGAGCCATTTTCACGAAGCATGTACCAGCGACGATCATCAAATCGGCCTGACGTGGTGAAGCACGGATGACCTCGGCACCAAAGCGTGACAAGTCATGTACACCGGTCAAGGTCGTTGCATACTCTACATAGCAGCAAGACGTACCAAAGTTAAACGGCCAAACTGAGTTCTTGCGTCCCCAGTTTACTGCTGTGTGTATTACATCCTCTAAGCGAGTCATGAATACGTTTTTATTCACTTCTTCTTCTAAAAGCGGGTCTTCTACCAAGATACGCTCTTGAAGTGGATATTGATCAGCATTCGGATTCGCACGGGTTAATGTGTATTTCATCCCGAGTTACTCCTTATCAGATGATTGAGCTTGTGACTTTTTCACAAGACCAGATGATTGAGCTGGGATTTGGCCAGTTGGGTCCATAACCAATTCTTCAACTGAGTTGAAGCGCGTAATTTCCGCAAGATCCATATTTGGCGAACCAATTTTAGGTTTAATCCCGGCTGCTTTACGTTTGTCTGAAGGTGCCCAGTTCAGTGCGCCTGTCGATAATTCGTAAACCAAGCCAACGAGTAAAACTAAAATAAATATAGCTGCGGTTACAAAACCAACCCAACCTACTTCACGAACAGAAGCTGCCCATGCGTACAGGTAAAGGGCTTCCAAGTCAAACACGACGAAGAAAATTGCAACCAGATAGAATTTTGCGGACAAGCGGATACGGGCTCCACCTGCTCCAACTACGCCTGACTCAAACTGCTCCTGCTTGGCACGGCCCCATGATTTACCCCCGAGGAGTAATGGGACAGTGAGCATAAAGACGCACAAAAATGTAACACCGATCACGAAGGCAATAATTGCCCATTCGTATGGAGTAATGGCATTCATGCGGGGATAACTCCTGGCAGGCCTATTTATTAACAAAGAATGTATGTATTGGCCTTCAAATACACCAAACACAAAATTAATCCCGCCAATTGTACCTGATTTTGGATTTCACTTGCTAGCTTCTCGCCCTTAGTCTTTGGGATGATTTTTTAGGCATTTCAGTATTTAATTGGGCGTGAGTGCACTCAAAGCTGCACTAATTGCTTTATTTAGTTGATTTTCGACCTTCAATTATTTTAACAAGCCTGTAAAAATCCAGTTTTCAGTCCTGACAGGCTATTTCAAGTTGAATCCATCAAGTCAGGAAAGTTTCTATTTAGGTCTTAAATCGAATTAACTAAAACAAAATGAGTGTGCCACAGCAAAAAGTAACTTTAAACACGATTTGCGTCGTTTAAATTTTCAGCGAAAAATATAAAATCAGGCAATTTAAACCCTGTTCCGGCCGCACCACCCCATCAAGAAATTGTATTTTTTTGCAACACATTCAACAGATTGATTCAGATTATGTTATTTGTATTTCTAGGCCTGATAATCACATAAATAAAGCAACTAAAGGAGTCCAGTATGTCTCTACATTTTACGCATAAACCTAATTATTTTTTATTTGCCCAACTTTTGATTCGACATATCGAAACTTATATTCATAAACACCCTGATGCCAGCAATGCTATTTTTGACTTGCGCGAAATTCACGACCTGTTCCAAGCCGATCAAGCCTCTTCGAGCATCAACCTGGAAGGCATTTTAAATATTGTTGATGAATATAAAGTAGAAACCATCTCTGGCGACCAAAAACTGATCCAGAATTATAGTATAGATGCCAAATACAATAAGCTGATGATTGATTTTAATGCAGAACCCTTAGATAGCCTGCGTGATGGTAAACCGCTAATTGAACCAGACGTCACCGTACAGGAATAAATCCTCGTAGCATAAAACAAAAAAACGATACTGAAATCAGTATCGTTTTTTATATCAGGCGACTTAAACACAGATTTTAGGCTGAACGCTCGCTGCTGGCTTCTTCAACATGTTCCAGCGTTTTCGGTCTGGATTTCTTACTATAACGATGGGCCGGCCAAGTCATAATAAAGCGCGCCCCACCCAGTTTCGGACTCTGATCAACCTCAATACTCCCTCCGAACCAGTAAGCAATCCGACTAACAATAGAAAGTCCCAAACCATACCCCCCTGAAGCCCGGGTACGACTATCATCTAAACGGGCAAAAGCTTCAAAGATACGGGCGCGGTCTATTTCCGGAATCCCCGGACCATCGTCTTCTATACAGATATAGGCTTGTCCTTCAGCATCCAGCCCACCACTTAGCAAAATTCTGCTATCGCAATAACGTACGGCATTCCCTACCAAATTTTGAATCACCCGATGCAAATAGCGCCGCTCCGCCTCCACCACTATATCATCAGACATTGCTTGCAGCTCAATAACTTTTCCGGTCTTCAGAGCTTCAGTTTCCACAGCAACCTGATTTAACACTTCATACAGATCTACATGTTCAAACTCAATTGAAGGCATGCCCTGCTCAAGCTTGGCATAGGTCATAATCTCATCAATCAGGGTATTTAGCGCCTCAATATCCTTATCGATCTGTTCAACCTGCTGTAGACGGTAATCGTAGTCATCTTCATCTGCCATCATTTCTACCGCAAAACGAATCCGTGCAACAGGCGTACGCAGCTCATGCGACACGGCACGCATCAGCTCACGCTGCGCTTCAATAAGACGCTGAATATGATCTGACATATTGTTATAGCTGGATGCCAGAGTCGCCATTTCATCATTTCCCTCAATCGGAAGACGGAGCGACATATTTCCGCTCTTCATCTTGTTCAGGGCATAATTGACTTCGCGCAGTTTACGCTGCATCGGCACCAGCAAACCATACACTCCCAGACTTAAGACAAACAAGCTGAGCAAGGTGATACCCGCCGCCAGCTGAAATGGCATCCAGTTAAAGAGTGGTACTGGCCCCATAACCAGTACTTCCGAGATAGAACCTGGAATGGGTGACACAATGGAAATAGTAGTGCCACGAATCGAGGCACTATCACGATACAGAATAATACTGTGATCCAGGCGTAAACGTCCGATCTGTTCGGAGTCCAGCGGCAGCGCCTGTACGGTCTCTATTGAAATCGGGTAGGAGAAATATGACTGAATACGCTCAAGGTATTCTTTTTCCTGGCCCGGATAGTACACGAGATAATCCAGAATAAAGACCGGCAAAGCCTTCATCTGACGTTCGGTAATATTGTCCGCCTTGATATAAAGATAATGCTCCGGGTCATCTTGCAGCGCTACAACAATATAGGCCACGCTGGTTTTGGCATCCCAGCGCACAACGGCCTTGCGCTCAGCCAGTCGTCGGGCTTCGGCGCGGGTAACATCAACTTTACTGGCTTCGATATAGTAAATCGGGAGTTCTAATAAATCCGAGGCATCGGAAATCCAATCCATCTTCTGTTGAAGGTTGGGCTGACGCGCAACCCCCTCACTGATGATATAAGCCATACCATCAGTCAGGGATTCACGATATTCCTGCGCACGCTGATAGTTAATAATCTGTACCAGCAGGTAGCCAAATATCGCCACCAATACAACAAGGACGACCAATCCTGCGTAAATACGCAAAAATATACTGTGTTTAAACACTTATATTTATCCTGCTTTTCAGGCAACCAACCGTCTGATCCTACATTCCGTTGGTTTCTTTGACGAATAGATAACCTTTACTACGTACTGTTTTAATACGTTTCGGATTCTCTGGATCATCACCAATTTTTGGACGAATGCGCGAGATACGCACATCAATTGAGCGGTCCTGACCATCATATTCAATGCCGCGCAAGCGTTCGAAAATATCTTCACGAGACAGAATACGCCCCGCATTTGAGGCAAGCAGCCACAACAGATCGTATTCAGCGCTGGTAAAATCAACCAGCTCGCCATTTAAGGTCACTGAACGCCCACCATTGTCGATGACCAGGTCATCAAACTCAATACGCTGTGCCACTTCATCTTCCGGCACTTTGTCGGTACGGCGTAGCAAAGCACGAATACGCGCTAAAAGTACACGTGGCTGTACCGGTTTAGCCACATAGTCGTCCGCCCCCATTTCCAGACCCAATACCTGATCCATATCTTCTGTGCGTGCGGTCAGCATTAAAATCGGCTGATGATAATGTGGACGCACTTCACGACAAATGGTCAAACCATCTGCACCCGGCAACATCACATCGAGGACAACCATATCAGGCTGCTCGGCAATAATACGACGAATTGCACGATTACCGTCCGGCTCAACTCCAACTTCCAGCCCGTTACGGATTAGATATTCTTGAGTTAAACGCGCAAGACGTTCATCATCTTCAACAATTAAAATCTTGGGTAACTTTTCTTCTTGGCTCATGTCTTGCCTCTTTATTTAATGGACGTATGCTATGGCGTATCCTTTTGAAATCCAATAGATACGATTTTAATATGCTTGCAATATACACACGTTTACATTGTAAACAATATCCTGTTCACCAAACTGATACATCAAAATAGCATTTTGTAATACTTATCAGGCGCCTTTTCAGACAAACGCGCTTTTCTCAAGAGTTCAGCCATCCTCTCACCTTTACAATAAAAATTACATGAATAAAATGTGACTGCTTAAGTCAAGGCTTTTTAGTTATCCACAAGGTTATCTATAAGCACTTGAGGCCAGCTTTGTTATGCTATGCCTTACCGGACAAGGCTTATACAAAAATCAATAAAAATAGGGATTTTTTTACAAAAGTTCGAGATAAAACTTCAGAAAAATATTTAGCAAAATGTCAATATTGATCTACCCTAATTTTTCCCGTATCTTGTGTCCAATTAAACTTTAAACCACTAGGTCTTGTGTTTATTCCTCAAACACTGTGGCACAAAAATTGCCCAGTTCAAATGGTCTATAAACATAAAAATAGATGACAAATGGAGCTATGCTAGCATGAGCGTATCAATTTCAACTCCTGGTCAAATTCAGGTGATTAAACGCACCGGAGATGTTGCCAGCTTTGACGCGGAAAAAATCTCTGTTGCCATTGGTAAAGCTTTCTTGGCTGTAGAAGGCCAGCAAAGCGCTGACTCAAGTCGTATTCACGATCGCATTGAACAACTGACGGAAATGGTCCTCAATACATTCAAACGTCGCTTGCCTTCAGGCGGAACCATTCACATTGAAGAAATCCAAGATCAGGTTGAACTTGCGCTTATGCGTACAGGCGAACAGAAAGTTGCGCGTGCCTATGTCATCTATCGCGAACAACGTGCTGAAGCTCGTAAGCAGCTGGGTGCAAACCATCATCCTACGCTTCAAGTCATGGATGCTGACGGGAAGCTTAAGCCACTCGATTTAAGTACTTTGACTGCCACAGTGACCAAAGCTGCTGAAGGTTTAGAAGGTATTGATATACAGGCAATTGTCAATGAGACTGTCAAAAACCTGTATAACGGCGTGAAAGAGTCTGACATCTCAACCACAATGATGATGGCGACCCGTACCCGCATTGAGCAAGAGCCTAACTATACGTATGTGACTGCACGTTTACTACGTGATGATCTGGTAGCCACCGGTTTAGAATTCTTGGGTCTTCCGACAGACACCAATGAAGGCGATGCGCTTGAAACTTTCCTGAAGAAAGGTATCGAGCTTGAGCTGCTTTCTCCAGAACTGTTGAACTTTGATCTGGCGAAACTGGCAGCAGCAATTCAACCAGAACGCTCAAATCAGTTTACTTACTTGGGCCTGCAAACTCTATTTGACCGTTACTTCATCCATTCAGATGGCGTACGTTTCGAACTTCCGCAATTGTTCTTTATGCGTGTTTCTATGGGCTTGTCACTCAATGAAGAAAACCGTGAAGATCGCGCGATTGAATTCTATAACTTATTGTCTAGCTTTGACTATATGGCATCAACGCCTACCCTGTTTAACTCGGGTACGTTACGTCCACAATTATCGAGCTGCTACTTGACCACCATTGATGATGATCTGTATGACATTTATGGTGCGATGCGTGATAACGCAATGCTGTCTAAATGGGCAGGCGGTTTAGGTAATGACTGGACGCCAGTTCGTGCCTTGAACTCATACATCAAAGGGACTAACGGTAAGTCTCAAGGTGTAGTTCCATTCCTGAAAGTAGCGAACGATACGGCTGTTGCGGTTAACCAGGGTGGTAAGCGTAAAGGTGCAGTCTGTGCATACCTTGAAACCTGGCACCTGGACATCGAAGAATTCCTGGAACTGCGTAAGAACACCGGTGATGACCGTCGTCGTACCCACGACATGAACACGGCGAACTGGGTTCCTGACCTGTTCATGCAACGTGTATTTGAAGATGCAGAATGGACTTTATTCACTCCTTCTGAAACGCCTGATCTGCATGATTTGACTGGTGCAGCATTCGCTGAGCGTTATGCTTACTACGAAAGCATTGCCAAAGAAACAAATATGCTGCACAAGAAAATCCGTGCAAAAGATTTGTGGCGCAAAATGCTGTCGATGCTGTTTGAAACCGGTCATCCATGGATCACTTTCAAAGACGTATGTAACCTGCGTTCACCACAACAGCATGTAGGTGTGGTTCACTCTTCTAACCTGTGTACTGAAATTACATTAAACACCAGCAAAGATGAAATTGCGGTATGTAACCTGGGTTCGATCAACTTGGTTCAGCATGTTCAAGGTGGTGTATTAAATCGAGAGAAGCTTGCTCGCACGATTAAAACAGCCGTTCGTATGCTCGACAACGTAATTGACATCAACTACTACGCTGTTCCGCAAGCAAAAAATTCAAACCTGAAACACCGCCCGGTTGGTATGGGAATCATGGGCTTCCAGGATGCACTGTACGAAATGGGTATGGCTTACGGTTCTGATGAAGCGGTGAACTTCGCTGACGAATCGATGGAAGTGATTTCTTACTATGCCATTTCAACCTCAAGCGATTTGGCGGTTGAGCGTGGTACTTATGAAACCTTTAAGGGTTCATTATGGGATCAAGGCATCTTGCCAATCGACTCACTGGATCTGGTCGCAAAAACACGCCCAGAGCGCATGTTTGAAGTGGATCGCACGCAACGTCTGGATTGGGACAGCTTACGAGCCAAAGTTCAAAAAGACGGTATGCGTAACTCGAACGTGATGGCGATTGCTCCAACTGCAACGATTTCAAACATTTGTGGTGTGTCTCAGTCCATCGAGCCAACCTTCCAGAACTTGTATGTGAAATCTAACCTGTCTGGCGAATTCACCGTGATCAACCCGTATCTGGTTCGTGCATTAAAAGAACGCGGTCTGTGGGATGCGGTCATGGTCAACGACCTGAAACATTTTGAAGGTTCGGTGCAGAAGATTTCTCGTATTCCAGAAGAACTGAAAGCAATCTTCGCAACTGCATTTGAAGTTGAGCCACGCTGGATCGTGGATGCTGCTTCTCGTCGTCAAAAATGGATCGACCAAGCGCAATCGCTGAACCTGTATATTTCAGGTGCAAATGGTAAGAAACTGGACATTACCTATAAAATGGCGTGGTTACGTGGTCTGAAAACCACATATTACCTACGTGCATTGGGTGCCACATCTGCTGAAAAATCAACGATCAATACAGGCACACTAAATGCTGTTAAAGCGACTGCGACTACAGCACCTGTTGCAGCAGCCGCTCCGGTGGTTGAAACGCAAAAACCTGAAGCTCCTGCAGAGGAAGAAGGTTTTGCTCAAGCGGCTCCAGTGCCACAAGCATGTTCGATTGACAATCCAGACTGTGAAGCTTGTCAGTAAGCTTTGCTTGACCTCCCCTAACCCCTCCTAAAAGGAGGGGGATCACAGCCCATAATTTGAGATGTAAAAAGCCCCTCTTTCTTAAAGAGGGGTGTGGGGAGGATTTAGATGTTAATACAAATAAGGAAACCTCAATGTCCCCTATGACCCATAACTACATGTTAGGACTTGCGGCATTGCTGATTTCCTTTGCTATTACCTTTTACGCACCGATTGCTTATTTCTGGTTCAAAGTTCGCCAGCAGCGTAAGCAAAATAAGTAGTGGGGATAGTGCTGCTGTCTAAATTCACAGCATTCATCGACAAAACTTAATTTTGCTTAAACAAATTGAGCGTATAGTAAGACATCTCAGCCAAGCTGAATGTCGCATAAAAGATATAAAGCAACGTAGAGAGAATTGATATGTCTATCCTAAGTTGGGACGATTTCGAAGATGATTCGCAAAAACCGGCTGCACTTGAACACCAGCCTACGCCCGTCGAGCCGCAAAAAGCGACTAATTCACAAGTGGTATCTGATGCAGGCAACACATCGCCGGATGTGGCAACTGCACAACCCGCTCCAGCCCCTCGAAGTACAGGATCAAATCCAGCCGATTCACTGGCAAAAGCATCTGCTTCCTTAAGCCAGCTGGATGTTGCACCAGGTCTTGAAGAGCTTGAGATGGGTGCAGAGCGTGTACAGGTTGACGACAAACGTATGATCAACTGCCGCGCCGACTTGAATCAGCTTGTTCCATTCAAATATGAATGGGCGTGGCAGAAATATCTGGATGGTTGTGCCAACCACTGGATGCCACAAGAAATTAATATGAACCATGATATTGCATTATGGAAGTCTGAAGATGGTCTGACTGAAGATGAGCGTACCATCGTCATGCGTTCTCTTGGTTTCTTCTCGACTGCGGACTCACTGGTAGCCAATAACCTGGTACTGGCAATTTACCGCCACATTACCAACCCAGAATGCCGCCAGTACATCTTGCGTCAGTCGTTTGAAGAAGCGATTCACACCCATGCTTACCAGTACTGTATTGAATCTTTGGGTATGGATGAAGGCGAAGTCTTTAACATGTACCGTGAAGTTCCATCAGTAGCACGTAAAGCAGCGTGGGGGCTAAAGTATACCCAGTCTTTAAGTGATCCTACCTTTAAAACTGGTACACCTGAAAACGACCAGATTTTGCTTCGCAACCTGATTGCATTCTATTGTGTACTGGAAGGGATTTTCTTCTACTGCGGTTTTAGCCAAATCTTGTCGATGGGCCGCCGCAACAAGATGAACGGTGTAGCTGAGCAGTTCCAGTACATCTTGCGTGATGAGTCAATGCATCTGAACTTCGGTATCGACATGATCAACCAGATCAAGATCGAGAACCCACACTTGTGGACAGCTGAGTTCCAGCAAGAAGTCATTCAGATGATTCTTGAAGGCACTATGCTTGAAATCGAATATGCACGTGACACGATGCCACGCGGTGTATTGGGTATGAATGCCAGCATGATGGAAGAATACCTGAAGTTTATCTGTAACCGTCGTTTGAGCCAGTTAGGCTTACCTGAACAGTTTACTGGGGTAAACAACCCATTCCAGTGGATGTCAGAGATGATGGATCTGCGTAAAGAGAAGAACTTCTTTGAAACGCGCGTCACGGATTACCAGACAGGTGGTGCGCTAAACTGGTAAGGGAAAAATAAAAAAATCCCGTCTCTATGACGGGATTTTTATCACTACTCTTTTTAGTACACTCAACTCTTTCTCCACAAACGCCATTTTTTGCTCAACTTAAATGCCCCTCTCCCCCCCCTAAATCATGCTTAAAAAAACCAGCTTCATTCCAACAAAATTTGGAACATCATTGTTAGCAAAGGCAAACCTCAGATCAATTAAAAAAATACAACAGACAAATAAGAGAAATTTTATGAATATAAAAAAACTCGCGACCATTCCTCTGCTCTTAATTGGAGAATATGCGATGGCTCTTCCTATTGTTCAAGTCAATTTTATATTTGCCACACCCCATGTTGAAGCCCAAAAATTTGATAACCTAAGCCAAATCAAAAAAGAAGTAGATATTTTAAATCGCTATTTTGTCACTGAGAAAAATCAACCCATTTTTAAATTCGAGTTAAATAAATACATTCCATATCAAAAATTCAAACAATTAAACTGCAAACTCAGCCATCTTTTAGAAAGCCCTAAACCTATGGAACGACCGGCACTTATTAAAATTTTCCGGCAGTGCTTTCCATCAAAGAGTAAAGAAGCTGAAGTTTATATATTTATTTTTGATAGCTACAGCTCAAAATCAGGATTTAAAGCAGCAGATAGTTGGGGCTTTCATAACAATGGACGACCTATCATACTACTTGATTGGGAGCGACTAAATTACAACATTCAAGCTGCTCTCCCCCATGAAATGGGACATGCCTTTGGTTTACGTCATGTTTGTGTTAAAGGTGCAAAATTTAAAGACACCACTAACTTGATGGCAAGTAAAGGTGGCTGTGACGGCAGTGGTGGGCAACGTAATATAGGCTTTAATGATCAACAAATTCAGATCATTAAAGAACATTATCAAAAATTAAAGTCCCGCTAAACTAGAGAATTTTTTTCTCGAAATAATAGGGCCATTGCACGCGGTTAATAGCATTAAAATCGATATCTCCATAATAATCAGCCACTTGATTAAAATCATCTAATTGTACAAAATCGGGTTGCCACATGGTTTCACGGTTATTAGATTGAATTGGCAATAGGCGTAGATTTAAACTATCTTTCTCAAAAATCAATTGTGCAATCATGCCAAATGGCAAAGCATCTGGATAACCATCATATTCACCATCACTATTAAAAATACCATTACCTAAACTATAAATAACGGTTGAATCTTGGATCGTTTCCATCGACTGTAAAGTATGAGCACCATGACCTAGAATCAAATCTGCCCCCTGTTGAACCAATCGGTTTGCGAGTGTTTTTTGATAGGCTTGAGTCGGTAAGAAATCTACTCCCCAATGTGCCAACACCACAATAAAATGCGATGGATATTTTTGCTTTTCTAATGCAACTGCTTCATACAAAACACTTTCTAAGGTCGCAACACCAGAAGAAGAAGGTGTGGCATAAAATTTAAATATTTTTTCGTTAGTGGCTCGATGCCAATAGCCAGAATAAAAAGAAATAATACGACCATTAATCTGAATTCTCATGGGCGTGCATGCTTCAAACTCATTTTCTCCCACTCCTACATAATGTATTTGCGCATTTTGCAACGTTTTTAGTGTATGTGTGATACCTACTGCACCAAAGTCAGCAGTGTGGTTATTGGCTAAACATAAATAATGAATATTGGCTTTTTTAAGCGCATTGACTGTTGGTACATCCTGTGCACCCAATATAAATTTTTTCAATCCAACCAATGGAGATTGAATTTGATTATTTACAAAACATGCTTCGTGATTGGCTAGATTAATATCGGCTGCATTTAAAAAAAATTTTAGTTTTTCAAAGCTATAGTCATAGCCATGATTCAATAAAGGATCAAATACTTTTCGTTTACGACGTCGCTCAGTGTAATATTCGCCTAAATAGGTATCGCCAATAATATTTACAATGGCACGATCTTGCTTGAGGGTAGTCACTACATTTAAATCAGAAATAAGTCGATCCAGCCCTTCATGGCCCAATAAGTGCCGTTCAATCACAGAATCTTGTTGAAAACTACTCTTAATTCCTTGTGTAATGACAATCGTAAAATCAGATGATGTATGCTTTTGCCATGCTATGGAAATATTAAGAAAGCTGAAAAAGTAATTAACCTTGCCTTGATCGAGTAAAAATGTTGGGCTTAGAAAATTTCTAGCTTTATATGCAATTTTACCCAGCGTTAAAATTTGCAGATAAAAGGGATTAATTTGAGTCATTAATTCAGCGATTTTAAGCACATCATTTAAGGTATATTGCTGAATAAATTTTGAATTCTTTTTACCTGAAAGATTTTTGGCACTATTTGGACTCAAGTTATGTTTTTTTATTAACTCTTCAAAATAATGGCTCATGCGCTTTTGGGTCTTATTATAAACATGCTGAGCCAAAAGAAATAGAGAATCTACACCCGCTGTTACTTTGTAATGCATTAATACTTGTAATAAATTGACTTTATCATGTAATGCATAACCAACAACACCTCGCCCTCTTTCTTGGAGGGCCGTCTCTGTAATCTCGACGCTATCATCCAAACTTAACTTACGTTCATCTAATAACCTATAAACTACATAAAGCACCAAAAGTGGACCTAGCCCTTCATTTTGGTCAGAAAAATCGACGTATTGGGGTTTGGAGTGCGGCAATAACGCACCATTTTTTTGTACTAAATAGTTATACATAACTCAACTCCAACAAATGATCTAACCATTTCTTTTTATAGCCATTCAAATCATATTTTTTCGCCGACTTAATCGCATGGGTTCTCATATGTGGGTTTAAGTAGCATTGCTCGATTGCAATAGCTAAGGCTTGAATATTTTCATTTTCAACTAAAACACCAGAAAGATTTTGTTCAATTAGTGCATTTGGACCATACTTAATATCGTAGGCCACTACAGGCGTTCCTATACTTAAACTATCCAAAATTCCAATACAGAAACCTTCTATTGTACTCGTCACAACAGAGACATGTGCATTTCGGATTTTGTCCGAGATATTGTGCACATAGCCTTTGAAATGTACATTCGTCTCTAAGTCGTGATCATCTACATATTTGCGAATTTCTTTTTCATATATAAAGTTATCTCTAGAGTCACCAAAACCATAAAGATCAAGCTGAATTTCAGGATACTTCTCTTTTAAAATTTCAACAGCCTGAATAATATGATGAAGTCTTTTTTCTACATAATATCGCCCTACAGAAATGACGTTGAATGGGGATGCTACGGCATTGACAGTGAGTTCAGATTCTATGTGGGCAAATGTCGGAGGAATCACCCAAATTTTTAATTCTGAACCAAAACGTGCCCAAAGATCCTGCCGCTGTTGCTCTGTGGATACAATATAACCGTCAAATTTATTTGTTTCTGCTAAAGATATTTTGTAATTGAAGTTAATTCGCCCGTCTCCCATCTTCTGAGGATTACTGACATGCACGCTATGGAAAATCGAAATTAACTTAAATGCAGGAGACTTTAACTCCACTAAAATATGATTATAAAGTCTGTTTTTATCGACATAAAAAACAGGCTGCTTATAAAAAGTGATAATTTTTTGAAACCAATGCTTAATCCACTGATCACGATCTTGAAAAAAATAAGATGAACCATTGGATTCTTTTAGACTTAAATAACTAAGCTGATTATCTTGGGTGTAGTGCTCCTCTAAAACCACAATCCCCTGCTGATTATAGTAAAGACATGATTTGACTTGGTTTTTCTCTAAATAGATTTCTTTAGATAAATAGCCTGACTCCGTATACAAAGCTCGCTTGAATTTCGTTCTCGCTTTATCAAAATAATTAATGTATGAAATATTCCCATTTGAGAAAAAGTGGATATAAAATAGGTAATTCCCATTTATATATACTTTTACATCTGTATTGGCATTGTTTTTTTCTAGGGTAACCTCTCCTACAATATGACTCAAATAATCTTCTAAAGTATTTGATCTCAAAGCAGCAAAAATTAAATATTGGTAATCGTCATATAAATTCAGAAAACTATCAGCCCGAATATGATGGATATTTAAATTCTTTAAATAATTGGCGTTGTAATTTAAGGTTACAATCTTATGCGCTAAACCACAGCTATCAAAAACATGTTTTCTTTTTAAAATCGCATGCTCAATACCGGTTAGCTTTTCCCCAATTCCTGCACTTAGAAAAAAGAACATTATCAACCTCTAAATAAAATAATTTAAATAAGCCACATACCCAGATAAATTATGTTCCTGATCATCGATACGTGTTCTAAAACGATCATGCCTTACATAAAATGCATTAAGAATTTTTTCAGGCTTAGCCATATACATTGCCATTTCAGGAAAAAAGTACCCTGTTGCTCTTTGAAATTCGACTCGTAGTTCTATTAAGTCTTTTAGTTCATCGAATTTAGCCATATTAACTAAATTGGTAAATCCTTGCTCTTTTAATCGCACCACCATCTTATATGCAGACATCATCATTTCTAAAAATGTTGCATATGCTGTTTTACGATTTTTAATAAAATCCATGTGTTTTAAATAGTTATTTAAACCGAATTCAAAATACTTTTTCTCTGGGCAAATCTTAGTTAACTCATTGGTACAATAACTTAACCAATGATCATGATACTTATCATATTTTTTAGTAATAAAATGCTCAAACATTAATTTAACAGTTTCAAGCAAAATTGGATTTTGATTAATTTGATAGAGTCTAAGTAGACCTAAAGCAGCTTCCCCATCATAATAAACAATTCTGAACTTTTCTTTGACTGCAAGTGATGGGAAACTTAATACATGAGTCGTCTCCCCTTTACCATCAATCATAAAGCGAATGCCTTCAGCAAGCATTTCGGCATACTTTTGGTACTTTGAGTCGCCAATAATTTCCTGATATTTAGCAAACATAAAAATTGCAGCGGCATTTGAACCTAATTTAATTTCTAGATCAGGTTCATTACCATCAATCATAAAGGCTTTTCCATCTACCTCTTTATATAAATGATCAATGGCATACTGCATAGCAGTTCTAATTTTTGGTAGATATGCTTCATTATAATTGACTTCAAGTGTTTCAAGTAAGGCATATATGGCAGTACAGTGACGGACTGTATTATAACTTTTAATTTCCCGGTTATAGGCAGGGAAATAGCCATAAACCAGCCTCCCACTCTCTAAAATTTCATTATGTAAAAACTTGGCATTATTTAAAACAAGTTCTTTTATATGTTCTTTTTTATTACCCTTTAATACACGTATACCATTTTCTGGACCCGTAGATATTAAATCAATCAACTGGTTATTTTCAAAAAAAACAGCTTGTGTATCAAATACCCAGACTTTTTCAATTTTATTTAGTGAATAATTTGCCTTAACATTGGTATATTTTTTTCTAATAGCATCATTTAAATTTTTTTCATCAAAAAAATTGGGTTCATTATATACAACCCCTCGAATAATTGCTTTTGCATAAATCTCTTGCTCCAAAAAGCAAATACTCAAATTTTCATCAAAAGCAATTCCTTTTCGATAATGATTATTATGTTTTTGCTCACTTACTTCTTTAACAAGATCTGTCCATTTTCTTTCTTCAATATTTTTTGCAAAGTCAAACTTTAAAAATTCAGGAAGCCGGTTATTCTTTTCATATAATTTATCGATAAAATTCAGAGTTCTTTTAACTACTTTATCGTAATTTTTATCCGCCGTATTCCAAACACGACAGCGTATACTTTTATCTCCATATGAAAAAAATACACTATAAAAATCTTGCTGATTCTCTCTTAATGAGAATAACCAATCTGTTAGTTTTATTTTAAATTCCTGCAGATCACTATATTTAGATATAGCCATATTGCTCTCATATTTAACCCTATTAATCAGCCTTATTGTATATTATTTAATATTTCATTTACAGGTATATAACACTTATAAAAAATAATATTAAAGAATATAGAATAAAAAAAGAGGGTCTCTAGAGACCCTCTTTTTCATTACTCAGATAAAACTTAATTAAAATAAATAGCCGTTATTAATTAAGTCATCTAACAATGTATCTGTCTTCTCCACCCCAACCAAAGTTAAGAATGATTCTGACTGATAGCTAGTACCAGCTGTACCGTCGCGGTCAATATTCAAGACGACATTACCTTCAGCATCTTCAGTTAATGTAATGGCATCAGCAAGTGTTGTGCCTTCACTCAGTAAATCACTTACCTCGATCTTATCACCCTCTTCCATACTGAAGTCATTCCAAACATCGTGACCATTACCGCCAACATTATCGTCAGCTAATAGGTCGAAGATGACAGTGTCACCGCCTGTTCCCATAGTAAAGCTATCATTACCTGCTGAACTATCCACACTATCAGCATGTTCAGATGCAGTTACGGTTTTACCAACATTGATTTCTAGGATCGCTGTTTCGATTGTTCCTACCTTAGAAGTCGTCTCATAGACAAACTTCTCAATGCCGTATACACCACCTTTAGGGGTATAAGTGTAACTACCGTCTTTTCCAATAACCAATGTACCGTAATTACCTTCAACTGTAATAGTTTGAGCACCTTGATTAGGATCATTGACAAAAACAACTTTGTTGCCAAAGCTCAACGTATCAAGTATTTGAATACCTTCATCATTGGCAAACAGAGCACCTTTGATTTCTGGTAATTCAGTTGTTACGTACTCTTCAGAGTGAATGATCTCATCTGTCACAAAATGGATACTCTCTAAGTTACCATTTTGCGCAGTAATATCTAACTTATACTTTCCTTCAGGCAAATTGTCTAAGGTAAACTCAAGCGCTCCATCCTTCCCTCTTGCCGCTTCAACACGATCAGAATATATCTTTCCTGTTGTCGCATTCGTTAATGTATAAGTCAGAACAAGATAACTACCTAGAGGACCTATAATAGTTGGACTACCAGTAATTTTGAGTTTTACGCCTGCATCTAAATCATGTTTCGCTACGTCAAATTCTTTTGTATAAGATTTTCCATAGTTACCGATTTTATCTACTTCGTTATACTCAATCTTCGATACCTTGTTCGTTTCAGACACAGATACAATATCAAAGTCATCCTCAGCAGAATGCGTACCCACTTTAATATTCAGGTACTCAACAGTAGTTTTACCATTTTCATCCTGCATCACCAATTTAAAGCGATCAACTTCACCATAAGGTGGTTTCCAGTCGAGAGGAGCATTATCTGGTTTTTCAACAGTATAGGTATAGGTTCCATCAGAAGAAATTACTAACGTACCATATTCCCCCTGAATGACTGTTTCTTTACCAACTTTTAGATCCTCACCATCTACTTTCAATAAAATAGTTGAATCTTCTGGCGTTGCATCACCCTCTACAGTTCCAGTGAATTTGGTTGGACTTCCATAATCATAAACTGTTTCATGATCGACATATAATCCAGCACCGGTTAGTAATCCCAGACCTCCAGAGCTCTGTAACAGTGCTTTATATTCACCTTCACCAAACTGTAAAGTCAATTGTTCAGATTTTCCACCTAAAAAAGCAGCCATAAACCAGTCTTTTTGAACATGGACTTGATTATAGTTGCCTGTTGCAGGATCTAATTTATAGATAAAGAGATCATAGCCAACGCCTAAAGCTACGCCGCCCGCACTACCATGGAATGTTAGCTCTTTAACTTCGTTTTCACCAACATTAAACTCCATTGCACCAGCACCACCTAAGGCTTCTGCACTTAAAATAGGTCCTAACAAACCTATATCAATCACGCTAAAGCCGACAGCATCTGCAATAGAGCTGTTATCAGAATCAAACGCAATGATAGGATCTACATCTAGAATAACCGTATTATCAATTTCAATACGATCCTCTTTTGCTGTCAGATCTAATTCAAAAGTTAATTCAGCTTCAGAGACTTTTCCTGATGGCGAAGTAACGCGATAAGTAAATACATCTTTTTCACCATAGCCGCGGAAATCTTCATTTACAGTATAAGTATAAGAACCATCCGCTTTAACAGTAAGGGTACCGTACTTACCTTCAATCTGAATTTCACCGCTAGTGGAAGTACTTACCCATTCGCCATCTTCTGCTTTAATTTCGGTAACGGTACTACCCGCTGGTACCTCATCACTACCATACTCAGAATCATCATCTGTAATCATATTTCCTTGAGCAGAACCAGAAATACTTTCAGCATTGGCATAATCCAAAACGACATCTTTAGTAAAGTTGAGACCATATCCAGTCAATGCTTGGATACCTTCACCACCAGCCATCACAAACATCCATTTCCCTTCTGTCAAAGTGAAATCTGTTTCTTTTGACTTTCCTCCAAGTAAATAAGAAATAACCCAGTTCTCTGTAACTGATTGTTGTTCCCACTGCCCTGTACTTTCGTTAAGTTTATAAACATACAGATCCATCGTGGCAAGGACTTGAATACCACCAGCATCACCATACATAGTGACTTCACGAACCTGGTCTTTACCTACTTCAAGTTGAACTGAATTTTTTATAACATCAGCCAATACATCCAAGCCCAGTACAGGTCCAAGCCCTACATTTGCAACAGTAAAGCCAGTCTTATCTAAATCACTCGGATTCTGGTTTTCTTTTCTAGAAGGTGTGGCATCCAAGATTACGTCGACATTATTATCTACCGCCCCAAAGATCTCATCAACACCAACAATGATATCGACTGGTGCTGATTCATTACCTGCTTCATCTGTGGCAGTGACTTTAAGCTCGCTTCCGCGCTCTAATGCTGGACTAAACTCATAAGTTACATCACCATTCGCATCCGCTTTAATCTCTATTGGATTACCGTTGCTATCTAGCATTGGATTACCTTCAGAATCATAAGGTTTTACAGTTGCATTCGGCTCCGTTTTCACAGTTAAAACAGAATAACTATCATCAATCGCAACTTCAGGTGCATCTGGTGCGATCGTATCCTTATTACCGGTAACTTCTGTAGGTTCAGATGTATTACCAGCCTGATCTTTCGCAGTGACATCAACGACCTCACCATCCGTTACCGGACGCTTAAGCTCAATAGCAAAGTCACCATTTTCATCTGCAGTACCCGTACCAATAACGTTACCATTTTTGTCGGTTACATCTACAGTTGAACCAGCTTCCGCTTTACCGCTAACAGTTAAACCATCTTCACCCATTACAACATCGGTTGGGACTGCAGGTGCAATCGTGTCTTTCTCGCCCGTGATTTCTACAGGCTCAGACTCATTACCAGCTTCATCTTTTGCAATAACGTCAGCAGTGTTGCCATCAGTTAAGGCAGGGTTGACTGGAACAACAAAGTCACCGTTTTCATCTACTGTACCTGTACCAAGGATGTTGCCATCTTTGTCAGTTACTACAATTTCTGAACCTGGCTCACCTTTACCTGTCACTTCCGTGCCATCTTCATTCAGAACGACATTTGTCGGCGCTTCAGGTGCTTCGGTATCTACATCACTATCGCTGTCTGAATCAGAGTCGCTATCCGAGTCCGAATCGCTGTCTGAGTCCGAATCGCTGTCCGAATCTGAGTCGCTGTCAGAGTCGCTATCCGAGTCTGAATCAGAGTCGCTGTCCGAGTCTGAGTCCGAATCGCTGTCTGAGTCCGAATCGCTGTCCGAGTCTGAGTCGCTGTCTGAATCAGAGTCGCTATCCGAGTCCGAGTCGCTGTCAGAGTCTGAATCAGAGTCGCTATCCGAGTCTGAGTCCGAATCGCTGTCTGAATCCGAATCGCTATCCGAGTCTGAGTCCGAGTCGCTATCCGAGTCTGAGTCGCTGTCTGAATCAGAGTCGCTGTCCGAGTCTGAGTCGCTGTCTGAATCAGAGTCGCTATCCGAGTCTGAGTCGCTGTCCGAATCTGAGTCCGAATCGCTGTCCGAGTCTGAATCAGAGTCGCTATCCGAGTCCGAGTCGCTGTCAGAGTCTGAGTCGCTGTCTGAATCCGAATCGCTATCCGAGTCTGAGTCCGAGTCGCTATCCGAGTCCGAGTCGCTGTCTGAATCCGAGTCGCTGTCCGAGTCTGAGTCCGAGTCGCTATCCGAGTCCGAGTCGCTGTCTGAATCCGAATCGCTGTCCGAGTCTGAGTCGCTATCCGAGTCTGAATCGCTGTCAGAGTCGCTATCCGAGTCTGAGTCGCTGTCTGAATCCGAATCGCTGTCTGAATCCGAGTCGCTGTCAGAGTCTGAGTCCGAATCGCTGTCTGAATCTGAATCGCTGTCTGAATCAGAGTCGCTGTCCGAGTCTGAGTCGCTGTCTGAATCCGAATCGCTGTCTGAATCCGAGTCGCTGTC